>JAGZKI010000038.1 GCA_018365265.1 Streptococcus parasanguinis
GTCTGTTGACACCATGGTTGACAATATCGAAAAAGCTAACATTATCTTCTTTGCAGGTGGCTTCTCAGCAGCGGATGAACCAGATGGATCAGCTAAATTTATCGTGAACATCTTGCTTAATGAAAAAGTACGTGCAGCCATTGACAGCTTCATCGAACGTGGTGGTTTGATTATTGGTATCTGTAACGGATTCCAAGCCCTTGTTAAATCAGGTCTTCTTCCATACGGTAACTTTGAAGATGCAAGCAGTACAAGTCCAACCCTCTTCTACAATGATGCCAACCAACACGTGGCTAAGATGGTTGAAACACGGATTGCCAACACGAACTCACCATGGCTTGCCGGAGTAGAAGTTGGTGACATTCATGCCATCCCAGTATCACACGGTGAAGGTAAATTTGTCGTGACAACTGAGGAATTCGCAGAGCTTCGTGATAATGGTCAAATCTTTACCCAATATGTTGACTTCGAAGGGAAGCCAAGCATGGATTCAAAATACAATCCTAATGGATCTGTCAATGCGATTGAAGGTATCACAAGTAAGAATGGTCAAATTATTGGGAAGATGGGTCACTCAGAACGTTTCGAAAACGGTCTCTTCCAAAATATTCCAGGAAATAAAGATCAACATCTCTTTGCATCAGCGGTTAAATACTTTACTGGAAAATAAAAGGTATACAAAATGACATACGAAGTTAAATCTCTTAATGAAGAATGTGGTATTTTTGGGATCTGGGGACACCCAGATGCTGCAAAACTGACTTATTTCGGATTACACAGTCTTCAACACCGTGGTCAAGAAGGGGCGGGGATCCTTTCGAATGATGCGGGTCAACTAAAACGGTATCGTGACACGGGTCTTCTCTCAGAAGTGTTTCGGAATCCTGCTAACTTGGATAAGTTGACGGGAACGGGAGCGATTGGCCATGTTCGCTATGCGACAGCTGGGGAAGCTTCGGTGGATAACATTCAGCCCTTCCTCTTTCGCTTTCATGATACCCAGTTTGGACTGGCCCACAACGGGAATTTGACCAATGCCAAGTCCCTTAAACGGGAGTTGGAAAATAACGGAGCGATCTTTAGCTCAACTTCTGATTCAGAAATCTTGGCCCACTTGATTCGTCGGAGCCACAACCCTTCTTTCATGGGTAAGGTGAAAGAAGCCCTGAATACGGTGAAAGGTGGATTTGCTTACCTTCTCATGCTGGAAGATAAGCTGATTGCGGCCTTGGATCCAAATGGTTTCCGTCCTCTTTCGATTGGGAAAATGGCCAATGGCGCTATCGTAGTTTCCTCTGAAACCTGTGCCTTTGAAGTGGTTGGTGCTGAGTGGATCCGCGATGTGAATCCAGGTGAAGTCGTGATCATCGATGATAACGGCATCACTTACGATAACTATACAACGGACACCCAATTGGCTGTTTGCTCGATGGAGTATATCTACTTTGCCCGTCCGGACTCCAATATCCAAGGGGTCAATGTCCATACAGCACGTAAACGTATGGGCGCTCAATTGGCACGTGAATTCAAACATGAAGCAGATATTGTTGTCGGTGTACCGAACTCTTCACTTAGTGCAGCCATGGGATTTGCGGAAGAATCTGGCCTACCAAATGAAATGGGCTTGATTAAAAACCAATATACCCAACGGACCTTTATTCAACCGACACAAGAATTACGTGAGCAAGGGGTTCGGATGAAGCTCTCTGCCGTATCCGGTGTCGTGAAAGGCAAACGGGTTGTCATGATCGATGATTCTATCGTACGTGGGACAACATCACGTCGGATTGTGAAGTTATTGAAAGAAGCAGGAGCTACAGAGGTCCACGTAGCAATCGGTAGCCCAGCCCTTGCCTACCCATGTTTCTACGGAATCGATATTCAAACACGTAAAGAATTAATTGCTGCCAATCATACAGTAGAGGAAACGCGCGATATCATTGGTGCAGATAGCTTGACGTATTTGTCAATCGATGGCTTGATTGATTCTATTGGAATCGATACAGATGCCCCAAATGGCGGTCTTTGTGTGGCTTATTTTGATGGAAAATATCCAACACCTTTGTATGACTACGAAGAACGCTATGTGGAAAGTTTGAAAGAACATACTTCTTTCTATTAAGAGCAGTGCAAAAGAAAAGGAATGAAACAAATGACAAATAAAAATGCGTATGCACAGTCTGGTGTGGATGTTGAAGCGGGTTATGAAGTTGTTGAACGGATCAAAAAGCACGTAGCTCGTACGGAACGCGCAGGTGTTATGGGAGCTCTTGGTGGCTTCGGTGGCATGTTTGACCTTTCAAAAACAGGTGTCAAAGAGCCCGTTTTGATCTCAGGTACAGATGGTGTCGGTACTAAACTCATGCTTGCTATTAAGTACGACAAACACGATACGATCGGTCAAGACTGTGTGGCCATGTGTGTTAACGATATCATCGCTGCAGGTGCTGAGCCCCTTTACTTCCTTGACTATATCGCAACTGGCAAAAATGAACCAGCTAAATTAGAGCAAGTCGTTGCTGGTGTTGCTGAAGGTTGTGTGCAGGCTGGTGCTGCCCTTATCGGTGGGGAAACGGCTGAAATGCCTGGTATGTATGGTGAAGACGACTATGATTTGGCTGGGTTTGCTGTCGGTGTAGCAGAAAAATCTCAAATCATCGACGGTTCAAAAGTAGCTGAAGGGGATGTGATTCTTGGACTTGCTTCAAGCGGTATCCACTCAAATGGTTACTCACTTGTTCGTCGTGTCTTTGCGGATTACACAGGGGAAGAAGTTCTCCCAGAATTGGAAGGGGAGAAACTTAAAGACGTTCTTTTGGAGCCAACTCGTATCTACGTCAAAGCAGCATTGCCACTCATCAAAGAAGAATTGGTCAACGGAATTGCCCACATCACAGGTGGTGGTTTCATCGAAAATGTACCACGTATGTTCTCAGATGACTTGGCTGCTGAAATTGACGAAAGCAAAGTCCCAGTTCTTCCAATTTTCAAAGCTCTTGAAAAATATGGCCAAATTAAACATGAAGAAATGTTTGAAATCTTCAACATGGGGATTGGTCTCATGCTTGCAGTGAAACCAGAAAATGTAGAACGTGTCAAAGAACTTCTTGACGAACCTGTTTATGAAATTGGTCGCATCGTGAAGAAGACAGATGCAAGTGTGGTGATAAAATAATGGTGCTATCACCATTTTGTACGGAGAAATTGTAGAAAGGAGTGTTTAGTTAGTATGCCTAACTGAACACGGGACTCATTTTCTAGGAAAAAAGAGAAATCATTTTGTGTGCAAGCACCCAGCAATGATTTCCTATTTTTCTACGAAACTGTTCGGCTAGCCGAAACGTCCCTTTGTATCGAATATGAAGATTGCTGTATTTGCCTCTGGCAACGGCTCAAACTTCCAGGTGATTGCGGAACAATTCCCAGTTGAATTTGTCTTTTCAGATCACCGGGATGCCTATGTCTTAGAACGTGCCAAAAATCTAGGTGTGGCTAGCCATGCCTTTGAGCTCAAAGAATTTGACAATAAAGTGGCTTACGAAGAAGCTATCGTCAAACTCTTGGATGAACACCAGATTGATTTGGTTTGTTTGGCCGGTTATATGAAAATCGTCGGTCCAACCTTGCTAGCAGCTTATGAAGGTCGTATTATCAATATTCATCCCGCCTACCTTCCAGAATTTCCAGGTGCTCATGGTATTGAGGATGCTTGGAATGCTGGTGTCGACCAGTCTGGCGTGACCATTCACTGGGTGGATTCTGGCGTTGATACCGGTAAGGTTATCAAACAAGTCCGTGTTCCTCGTCTTGAAGGTGATACCCTTGATAGTTTCGAAACTCGCATCCATGAAACAGAGTACAAGCTCTATCCAGAAGTGTTGGATAGTTTGGGCGTAGAGAGAAAATAAGAAAGCGCTAGAGCTGAAAGATAATTTTCGACTGTAGCAGATAAAGAACTTTTTTAAAAAAGGAAAAGAGAGAAAATGACTAAACGAGCACTTATTTCAGTCTCAGATAAAGCGGGCATTGTTGAATTTGCCCAAGAACTCAAAAAACTTGGTTGGGACATCATCTCAACAGGTGGTACCAAGGTTGTCCTTGATAATGCCGGTGTTGATACCATTGCCATTGACGATGTGACTGGTTTCCCAGAAATGATGGACGGACGTGTTAAGACCCTTCACCCAAATATCCACGGTGGTCTCCTCGCTCGTCGTGACCTCGATAGCCACCTTCAAGCGGCTAAGGATAATCAGATCGAATTAATCGACCTTGTGGTGGTCAATCTTTACCCATTCAAAGAAACCATCCTTAAACCAGACGTGACTTACGCTGATGCGGTTGAAAACATCGATATCGGTGGTCCATCGATGCTCCGTTCCGCAGCCAAAAACCACGCTAGCGTAACAGTTGTAGTAGATCCCGCTGATTATGCTGTTGTGCTGGACGAATTGGCAGCAAACGGCGAAACAAGTTACGGAACTCGCCAACGTTTGGCAGCTAAGGTTTTCCGTCACACAGCAGCTTATGATGCTTTGATTGCGGCATATTTCACTTCTCAAGTGGGTGAAGAAAAACCTGAAAAACTCACTCTAACCTATGATCTCAAGCAACCGATGCGTTACGGTGAAAATCCTCAACAAGACGCAGACTTCTATCAAAAAGCTCTTCCTACGGAATACTCCATTGCTTCAGCTAAACAGCTAAATGGTAAAGAATTGTCATTTAACAATATCCGTGATGCTGATGCTGCGATCCGGATTATCCGTGATTTCAAAGACCGTCCAACCGTTGTGGCTTTGAAACACATGAACCCATGTGGGATTGGTCAAGCTGATGACATCGAAACGGCTTGGGATTACGCTTATGAATCTGACCCAGTGTCAATTTTCGGTGGTATCGTCGTTCTCAACCGTGAAGTCGACGCTGCGACAGCTACGAAAATGCACGGTGTTTTCCTTGAAATTATCATTGCACCAAGCTATACAGACGAAGCGCTTGAAATCTTGACTACTAAGAAGAAAAACTTGCGGATCCTTGAATTGCCATTTGATGCTCAAGATGCTAGTGAAGCAGAAGCAGAATATACTGGTGTTGTTGGAGGTCTCCTCGTTCAAAACCAAGACGTGGTGAAAGAAAGTCCAGCTGACTGGCAAGTGGTGACCAAACGCCAACCAACTGAGACAGAAGCGACAGCTCTTGAGTTTGCTTGGAAAGCCATCAAGTATGTCAAATCAAACGGTATCATTGTGACTAACGACCACATGACACTTGGTGTTGGTCCTGGTCAAACTAACCGTGTGGCTTCCGTCCGCATCGCCATTGATCAAGCTAAAGACCGTCTTGATGGCGCTGTTCTTGCTTCAGATGCCTTCTTCCCATTTGCAGATAACGTGGAAGAAATCGCTAAAGCAGGCATCAAGGCGATCATCCAACCGGGTGGATCAGTACGTGACCAAGAGTCCATCGAAGCGGCTGATAAACATGGTTTAACCATGATCTTTACGGGTGTAAGACATTTTAGACATTAATGGGTATTTAAAAATTAGCTCATTCTCAACTATGATGAATGATTTATTGCTAACAAAAAGAGAAGATACAAGCGGTCTTCTCTTTTTGTATGTCTAAAATAATAAGCATTTTAGTGTTAGAAATTATTAAAATGATTTGTTAGAACTGTTCATGACTAATCTCGAAAAACTCAGTTTCTCACTTAACTATTTTTCATACGTTTTATAGTGTTTAAGGTTGTTGTGACTAGCTCGTTAACAGGCATGGCTTTATAATCTCCTTTTAACCATTCATCAAAAACATTGTAAAGACCACCGATAATAAATCTACTATCATAATTGATTTGTCTTTGCGTACTGTTTGTGATATGCCAAGGTGCCTTTATGCTAGTATAAACAGCAGGAAGCTTATCATACCACCTTTGTAAAACAAGTGCTTGCAATCTTGCATCTTGCAAAATTTTTAATGGTTCAGTGTACTGGCTCCAGTACTGAAAAAATAAGTTTACAAGATCCTCAAAATCATCCAATTTTTCTGTTTGAAGTTCGATAATATATCTCTGGATTAAGCGGTCGATATAGTTCGTGAGGACTTCCTCTTTTGAATGGTAATAACGATAAAACGTTCGTCTAGCAATCTGAGCATGTTCGCTGAGTTCAGCAATGCTGATATTTTGGAGAGACTTCTTAGTTGCTAATAAATCGAACAAGGCTTCTTCCAGCCATTGCCGCGTTTGATATTCCATGGTATTTTTCCTTTCCTGTCACACTTTTGGTCAAACTGTGCCAATTTCACTCAACCTCTTGTTTTTGTAACAGTTTGTCTTTATACTAAATGTATTGCGCGTGATATATGATTATCATTTATTCTTAACATTGTACAATTGTTAGTTGTTAGTAAGGAGGTAAAGAGATGAGCATTCTTTTTAATGTTTGGATGCTGCCTATTTTATTTATTTTACATGATTTTGAAGAGATGATCTTTATGCCCTTGTGGAAAAAACGGCATTATCAAAAGTTACTGTCTTTTAAGAAACCATTCTTTGGTTCTGTCACACAGGGCTCTGCCTTTGCAGTAGGTGTTTTAGAGGAATTTATCATCCTGGTGTTTATTTCTGGATTCTGCCAAATAACTCACAACAGTTTACTCTATTTATCTTTTGTAATAGCTTATACAGCTCATTTCATCATCCATTATATCATGTGCCTGCAATTTAGGGGTTATGTTCCCGGCGTTGTCACAGTAACCCTAGAACTACCAATGGTTTTAATGATTATTTCCCATTATTGGCCTTCTGAGGTTTCTCTGCTGTCAGTCATTTCATATCTTTTCGTAGCGATGGCATTAGCCTATACGAATCTTAAAGTCATGCACCAAATTATGCCAAAAATTCAAACACATCTAGAAAAATACGCGAAATGAAAAACGATTAAACGAGAGCTACTTTTTAACCTTTCTGATATAACTGGTTAATGAGCGGCCAAGAATCTATCGAAGTGGCTGATAAATATGGCTTGACTATGATCTTCACAGGAGTGAGACATTTTAGACATTAATCAAATAAGGCACACATCAATGGATGGGTGCCTTTTCTGCTAGTTAAGAAGACCTTAATCTGGGTAGATATAGGTGACTGTTCCCCAGATGGGGTTGGTTGGATCGAACCAACCACGGAAGTTGTCGATATAGCGATGGCCGTTGTAGTTAGCCTCCTGGATCTGAATTTTTTGGTCATGTTCGACATCCGTAACCAAGGCGACATGACCATATCCCCCATTGTCCCAACAGGCGATAGCACCGACCTCTGGAGTGTCTCCTGTCCGGAATCCAGCAGCGCGTGCACTAGCTGCCCACATGCCACCGTTTCCCCACGAGTTGTGGGCCCAAGGGGCTAATTTTTTGGCTCCCCAGGTGCACTCACCAATGGGGTAGGTATTTCCCGGGTGTGTCGCGAGTGGAGTGAGATTTGGCTTTGCCTTTTCTACTTGAAAGGTAGTGGGGAATAGCCCTTTTAGTTGTCCCTGGCTTTTCTGGTAGACGTGGAGATGAAATAGACCACTTCCCTTGTGTTTTTGAGCCTGAAAGCGCAGTTGGAAATGTCCAGGTGCAATCTTCTTTGCGGGATACCAGACCAGATCATCCTGCCCGTTTTCTTCTGACCAGATGGGGAAGACAATCTCGTCAACGTCTTCGAATAACTTCAGGTCTACCTCGAATTCTTGTGAGGAGATGGGTGTGATCGTGATTTTTGGCTGGGAAGAAGCCAGGTCTTTTTGCTGGACGCTGGTCGTGAGAGGGTAAAGACCGGTTAGCTGCTCATTCGCCTCCACCCCATAGACATGGACATGATAAAGTCCGGCTTGATCAGAATGGTTGGTCAATGGCACTTGTAGGTCAAATCCCTTGTCACTGCGTTCTACAGGATACCAAATCAGATCATCTTGGCCATTTTGGTCAGACCAGACGGGAACTTGGATCTTTTGATACTTATCCGGGATGTTTCCAAGATGAATCACCAGTTGCCCCTTTTCGGCATAGATAGCATTGGTCGCTTGATCTGCATGGGTAATAGAGGCTTGCATTCCCCATGTCGCACAAGTCAGTACTACAAATTTTTTGATCGTTTGCATAATACTCCTTTTCGTCAATTAGTAGGTCTCACCTATACTATTCGGAAAAAAATGAGAAATAGGAGAAAATAGCAAAAAATGTTTGGATTCTACTGAAAATAGGAGACTTTTGCTGAAATCATTAGAATAAAACGAACGATTATGATATAATTTAATAAAATAATTCGCAAAAGAGGTTCGAGATGAAACTTTTGGTTGTTGGATCTGGCGGTCGTGAGCATGCGATTGCCAAGAAATTGTTGGAGTCTACAGACGTTGAGCAGGTTTTTGTGGCTCCTGGGAATGACGGGATGCGATTAGATGGTTTGGATTTGATCAATATCGGAATTTCCGAACATTCTAAGCTGATTGACTTCGCAAAAGCGAATGATGTTGCTTGGACCTTTATCGGTCCAGATGATGCCCTTGCGGCGGGTATCGTGGATGATTTCAATGCAGCTGGTCTCAAGGCATTTGGTCCGACCAAGGCTGCAGCTGAGTTGGAGTGGTCTAAGGATTTTGCTAAAGAAATCATGGTCAAGTACGACGTTCCGACAGCGGCCTATGGAACTTTTTCAGATTTCGAGGAAGCCAAGGCTTATATCGAGGAGAAAGGCGCTCCAATCGTCGTCAAGGCAGACGGATTGGCCCTTGGGAAAGGTGTCGTCGTTGCGGAGACAGTTGAGCAAGCCATCGAAGCTGCTCATGAGATGCTTTTGGACAATAAATTCGGTGATTCAGGTGCGCGTGTGGTCATCGAGGAATTCCTTGATGGGGAAGAGTTTTCTCTCTTTGCCTTTGTCAATGGGGACAAGTTCTACATCATGCCAACAGCGCAGGACCACAAACGTGCCTACGATGGTGACAAGGGTCCTAACACTGGTGGGATGGGTGCCTATGCGCCAGTTCCTCACTTGCCACAGAGCGTGGTTGACACAGCGGTTGACACTATTGTCAAGCCAGTTCTCGAAGGCATGATCAAAGAAGGGCGTCCGTACCTAGGTGTCCTTTACGCGGGGCTTATCTTGACAGCTGATGGACCGAAAGTCATCGAGTTCAACGCTCGTTTTGGAGATCCTGAAACGCAAATCATCTTGCCTCGTTTGACATCTGACTTTGCACAAAACATCACTGATATTTTGGATGGCAAAGAGCCAGCCATCACGTGGACGAACAAGGGTGTGACACTAGGCGTGGTTGTGGCCTCAAACGGCTATCCACTCGCTTATGAGAAGGGTGTCAAACTTCCAGCCAAGACAGATGGTGACATCATCACTTACTATGCTGGTGCCAAATTTGCTGAAAATGGCCAAGACCTCCTCTCAAACGGCGGACGTGTCTACATGCTCGTCACAACAGCAGATACCGTCAAAGACGGTCAAAACATCATCTACAAGGAACTCAACAAACAAAACACCGAAGGCTTGTTCTATCGTACGGATATCGGTAGCAAGGCGAATAAATAAAACTCTTTGAAAATCTTCGATTGACTGTGTTAAAGCTCCTTGATGAACTTTAGTTCTATCTTCGTCGCTTTGCCTTGTCACTCTATGATTTTCTTCGAGTTTTCGAATATCAATGCTATATTAGGCGATGAAGTCGCCAAACACGTTAATGGTCGCCGTGGTGAAAAGACCAGAACAGCATCTGTTCTGGTCGGGGGAAACTTTGAGACCTTAGGCTCAAAGTTTAGGAATGAAACCGAAGGTTTGCTTCCGTCCCCACCACCTAAGAACATTATCAAAAAAAGAAAAAGGATTAAAAATGAAACCAGTAATTTCCATCATCATGGGCTCAAAATCCGACTGGGCAACCATGCAAAAAGCCACTGAAGTCCTCGACAACTTCGGTGTCGCTTACGAAAAGAAAGTTGTTTCCGCACATCGGACGCCGGACCTCATGTTCAAACATGCCGAAGAAGCACGTAGCCGTGGCATCAAGGTCATCATCGCAGGTGCGGGTGGCGCTGCTCACTTGCCAGGTATGGTTGCTGCTAAAACAACTCTTCCAGTCATCGGGGTACCTGTCAAGTCTCGTGCCCTTAGCGGTGTGGATTCTCTTTATTCTATTGTTCAGATGCCAGGTGGGGTGCCTGTCGCAACCATGGCGATCGGTGAAGCAGGTGCGACCAACGCTGCCCTCTTTGCCCTCCGTCTTCTTTCAGTAGAGGACCAGGCTATTGCGACAGCGTTAGCGGATTTCGCAGAAGAACAAGGAAAAATCGCAGAGGAGTCTACAAATGAGCTCAACTAAAACCATTGGGATCATCGGTGGTGGCCAGCTCGGTCAGATGATGGCAATCTCAGCTATCTACATGGGCCACAAGGTTATCGCCTTGGATCCAGCAGCGGATTGCCCAGCCTCTCGTGTGGCGGAAATCATCGTGGCCCCTTACGACGACGTAGACGCCCTTCGTCAGTTGGCTGATCGCTGTGATGTTCTCACTTATGAATTTGAAAATGTCGATGCTGACGGTTTGGACGCTGTTATCAAAGAAGGACAGCTCCCACAAGGAACTGACCTGCTTCGCATCTCCCAAAACCGGATCTTTGAGAAGGACTTTCTTTCCAACAAAGCACAAATCACTGTGGCCCCTTACAAGGTCGTAACTTCTAGCAAAGACTTGGCAGATATCGACCTCTCGAAAAATTATGTCCTTAAGACAGCGACCGGTGGTTACGATGGCCATGGTCAGAAGGTTATTCGTTCCGAAGCCGATTTGGAAGAAGCCTATGCACTGGCTGATTCAGCAGACTGTGTCTTGGAAGAATTTGTTAACTTTGACCTGGAGATTTCTGTTATTGTGTCTGGTAATGGCAAGGACGTGACGGTTTTCCCCGTTCAGGAAAATATCCACCGCAACAACATTCTTTCAAAAACCATTGTACCCGCTCGCATTTCAGAAAGTCTAGCTGAAAAAGCCAAGGCCATGGCAGTGCGAATCGCAGAACAACTGAACTTGTCTGGTACACTTTGTGTAGAAATGTTTGCGACAGCTGATGATATCATCGTCAACGAAATCGCGCCACGCCCACATAATTCAGGGCACTACTCAATCGAAGCTTGCGACTTTTCACAGTTTGATACCCATATTCTAGGAGTTCTCGGAGCACCACTTCCTGCTATTCACCTCCATGCGCCTGCTGTCATGCTCAATGTACTCGGCCAACACGTCGAAGCTGCTGAAACATATGTGACAGAAAATCCAAGCGCTCACCTCCACTTATATGGTAAACTAGAAGCAAAGCACAACCGCAAAATGGGACATGTGACCTTGTTTAGTGATGTGCCAGATGAGGTTGAAGAGTTTGGGAAAGGAATTGATTTTTAAGTGAGAATAGCGATTCTAGGACTTGGAGTCATCGGGACCACTTATGCCTACGCCTTTCAAAAAGCAGGCCATCAAGTAGAGCACGTACTGAGAGATAGTAAGAAAAGCACTGCTCCGAAGGAGTTGTCGGTTGATCTGCTAGATGGTCGCTATCATTCCAAAGGTGAAAACAAACATGACACCTATGAGGTTCATGTGGCAGAAGCTGATTCGGAATATGATTTTATTTTTCTGAGTGTGCGTCATGGGTTTGTCAAAGAAGCTGTGGAGACCTTGCGAAAAAATAATATCAAAGGCACCCTGGTTTTCTTCTGTAATTTCTGGGATACTCGAAAAGAGGTCCAAGAGTGGGCAGGGGATTACGACTATATTCTGGCCTTTCCGACAGCGGGCGGTCACATGCAGGAGGACCATTTGGATGGTGTTTTGTTCGACCATTTAATGCTAGAAGGTGAGCAAAAAGCACACATTTCTAACTATGCTGATCTGACGGATTTACTGACTTCTGCAGATTTGAAGTGGGAAGTACCTCATGATATGGTCGAGTGGATTTGGATTCACATGGCGATTAATGCGGGTGTTACTTCGACAGCTGCACGTTCAGGGAATTTGGAAAACCCAGAAGAATTGGCTTTGAACTTGATGAATAGTTCTTCGGAATTATCATTGGCCATCAAGGCCATTCGAGAGGCTTTGAAAGTCGTAGAAGCGCGTGGCGTGAATTTGAAGCTTTATAAGGCAGAACTCTTACCCTACAAAATTCCAGCTTGGATAGCTGGCAAAGCCATGAAAGTCATGTTTGCGAAAAATGAGCTGACCCGAAAAATCATGACCTTACACAATGATAAACAGGACATCTTCTATTGTTGTCAAAGTGTTTATCAGACTGGTCAGGAGTTAGGTGTGAAGATGCCTATTCTGGAAGCAAATATGAAGGGCATTTCGATTTAGGAGGTTTTATGATTCAACTCATCGTCAACGCATTTGTCGAAAAAGAGAAGACAGGAGCAGTCGTCGAAGTCTTATATGCTAGTAGCGATCACGAAAAAGTGAAAGCTAAGTATGAAGAGCTGACTGCTCAATACCCTGAAAACTATTTAGCTATCTATGATGTCCCACTGGATACGGATTTGAATACACTCGATCACTATCCATCTGTGTGGATCGGGAAAGAAGAATTTGAGTAAAGCGCCAGTCGGTTGCTAACTGATGTGAAACATCAAAAGAAAGGAAAATAAAACAATGATCGAACGTTACTCTCGCCCAGAAATGGCGAACATTTGGACTGAAGAAAATAAATACCGTGCTTGGCTTGAGGTGGAAATCTTGGCTGACGAAGCATGGGCTGAATTGGGAGAAATTCCTAAGGAAGATGTGGCTTTGATCCGTGAAAAAGCGGACTTTGACATCGACCGTATTTTGGAAATCGAGCAGCAAACTCGTCACGATGTGGTGGCCTTCACACGTGCGGTTTCTGAAACGCTTGGTGAAGAGCGTAAGTGGGTTCACTATGGTTTGACTTCTACTGACGTGGTCGATACGGCCTATGGTTACCTCTACAAACAAGCCAACGACATCATCCGCAAAGATCTTGAAAACTTCCTTAACATCATCGCTGACAAAGCGAAAGAACACAAGTTCACTATCATGATGGGTCGTACTCATGGTGTGCACGCTGAGCCGACAACTTTTGGTCTTAAATTGGCAACTTGGTACAGCGAAATGAAGCGCAACATCGAGCGTTTCGAGCATGCGGCTACTGGTGTGGAAGCTGGTAAGATTTCTGGTGCGGTTGGTAACTTTGCCAACATCCCACCATTCGTTGAAAAATACGTCTGCGATAAATTGGGTATCCGTGCTCAAGAAATCTCTACACAGGTCCTTCCTCGTGACCTTCACGCTGAGTACTTTGCGGTTCTTGCGAGCATCGCAACTTCTATTGAGCGGATGGCGACTGAAATTCGTGGTCTTCAAAAATCTGAACAACGGGAAGTGGAAGAGTTCTTTGCCAAAGGTCAAAAAGGGTCTTCAGCAATGCCTCACAAACGCAACCCAATCGGTTCTGAAAACATGACCGGTCTTGCGCGTGTGATCCGTGGTCACATGGTCACAGCTTACGAAAATGTGTCACTCTGGCATGAGCGTGATATCTCTCACTCATCAGCTGAGCGTATCATCGCACCAGACACAACTATCTTGATTGACTACATGCTCAACCGTTTCGGAAACATCGTTAAGAACTTGACAGTCTTCCCAGAAAACATGATTCGCAACATGAACTCTACATTTGGTTTGATCTTCAGCCAACGTGCCATGTTGACTTTGATTGAAAAAGGGATGACACGTGAGCAAGCTTATGACCTTGTTCAACCGAAGACTGCTCAATCATGGGATAACCAAGTAGACTTCAAACCACTTCTTGAAGCAGATCCAGAAGTAACTTCACGTCTTACTCAAGAAGAAATCGACGAAATCTTCAACCCAACTTACTACACCAAACGGGTGGATGAAATCTTCGAACGCATCGGTTTGGGTGACTAATCGCAACGAAAAAGGGAATTTGAAAAATAGACGAAAGAGGCTGGGCAAAAACTGTCCAGCCTTTGATGTTTGGTAAGAATAACTGCAAGACGCAGTGGTTGATTGGTATCTTTGTTCGCTTATGAAGCTCCAAAGATGACCTAATCAACTGTGCGGGGGTGGGAAGACAAACTCTTTTTAACTAGTCGGAGTTCTTTCCCACTCCCTTTTTTAAACTTTTTATAGCTAAACTATCACTAATTATATATATTTTTAAAGAGGTCTTTAGAAATCGTTTTCAACATGCTATACTGGAGCTATAAAAAAGACCGAGATGTCTCAGTCTTTTTGGTTCTTAGTGATCGCGGTCACAGGAGATGAACTTGATCTTGTAGTAGTCACCGCGTTTATAGGTTTCCGTGTATTCAAGGATTTGGCCAGTCGCTTCTAGCTTGGTCGTCTTCACTTGTTTGACTGTTGGGAAATTTTCGTCGATCTTCAATACTTTAGCAATCTTGCTTGGTGTAGGAAAGACGATTTCGTTGACTTCTTCGAAGTGCTCGTCATTCATATGAATGTGGTAGTCTTCTTTGAAGCGATCATAGATAGAGCTGTAGTATTCCAAATTTGGATAGTTTGGATTGATGTATTGTTCAGGAACATAGGTTTGGTGGAAGATATAGGTATCATCCCCTGTCTGGCGAGTCCGTTCGATCTTATAGTAGAATTGCGTTGGGTTGAGGCCTAGTTTGTCTAGGATGCTTAAGGTATTTCCACGTTTAATAGAGAGAACTTTGACTTTGGCCTTTTGGATTGGGAAGGTTTCAACATCTGAAAATTCAACCAGTTTGTGTTTTCGAGCACGAGAAACAAAGGTTCCTTTTCCTTGCTGGCGGACAATGTAACCATCAGCAGCGAGGTCGTTCAAAGCACGGACAACGGTGATAGAGCTGACATCATAAATTTTAATGAGTTCAGCTTCAGTATAAAATTTATCTCCATTTTCAAATTTTCCGGAGATAATTTGCTGCTTCAATTCATCTTTGATGTGTTGGTACTTTGGAATTGCCATAGTGCTACCTCTCTTTAGATTTCTCTTATTTAACCCTATTTTAACATATTTTTTATAAAAGTGTTGACATTTTTTAAATAATTTATTATATTAATAAATGAAAAGGGTTACATATAAGAAAGGGGGGCGTTTATGGGAGTTTTTGAGATTCGCGATGCTTTCTATTTAAAAGGTCAACCCTTCAAGATTTTGTCCGGAGCGATCCATTATTTCCGAATTGACCCAGCAGACTGGTATCATTCCTTGTATAATCTAAAGGCTTTGGGGTTTAACACGGTTGAGACCTATGTCCCTTGGAATGCGCATGAACCCCGCAAAGGGCAGTTTGACTTTAGTGGTCGATTGGATCTAGAGCGTTTCATTCAAACCGCCCAATCCCTTGGACTTTACATGATTGTAAGGCCGTCGCCCTTTATCTGTGCAGAGTGGGAATTTGGTGGATTACCAGCCTGGCTCTTGGAAGAAGACCTGCGAATTCGCTCATCAGACCCAGCCTTTATCGAAGCAGTGGATCGTTATTATGATCGCTTGCTTGGCTTGTTAACACCCTACCAAGTGGATCAGGGTGGTCCAATCCTCATGATGCAGGTGGAAAATGAGTACGGCTCTTATGGAGAAGACAAGGATTATCTTCGTGCCATTCGGGATTTGATGAAGGAAAAAGGCGTGACCTGTCCTCTCTTTACATCAGATGGTCCATGGCGAGCAACTCTAAGAGCAGGAACCTTGATCGAAGAAGACCTCTTCGTGACGGGAAACTTCGGTTCCAAAGCAGCCTATAACTTTGGTCAAATGAAAGAATTCTTTGACGAATACGGCAAGAGATGGCCCTTGATGTGTATGGAATTCTGGGATGGCTGGTTTACCCGCTGGAAAGAACCTGTGATTCAAAGGGACCCAGAGGAGTTGGCTGAAGCTGTCCATGAGGTCTTGGAGCTTGGCTCCATTAATCTCTACATGTTTCATGGCGGAACCAATTTTGGCTTCATGAATGGTTGTTCAGCTCGGGGGACGCTTGATTTGCCACAGGTGACGTCCTATGACTATGGGGCTTTGCTCAATGAGCAGGGCAATCCGACGGAGAAGTATTATGCCATTCAAAAGATGATGGCGACCTATTATTCGGAATACCCACAGCAAGAACCACTTATCAAAGAGTGTTTACCAGAACAAACCTTGCAATTGGCGGCCAAGACTAGTCTTTTTGGGAATCTGGATAATTTGGCTCAAGTCGAGACCAGCCTTTATCCCGAAAAGATGGAAGAGTTGGGGCAAACCACAGGTTATCTCCTATATGAGACAGACCTTGAGTTGGATGCGGAAGAAGAAAGACTGCGCATCATTGATGGTCGGGATCGGGTACAGATTTACCTGGATGATCAACATGTAGCAACGCAATACCAAACAGAGATCGGTGAAGATCTTTTCATCAAAGGAAAAAAGAAAGCGGTTACGAATTTAAAAATCTTGCTTGAGAATATGGGTCGTGTCAACTACGGGCACAAGCTCTTAGCTGATAGCCAGCGCAAGGGCATTCGCACAGGTGTCTGTGTGGATTTGCATTTCCACCTTCATTGGAAGCAGTACCCACTGGATTTACAAGATCTCAGTCAGCTCGATTTTTCAAAGGAATGGCAGGCAGGTGCTCCAGCCTTTTACCGATATGATTTTCAGCTGGACCACACCCTTGATACCTATCTAGATATGACAGGATTTGGGAAAGGGGTTGTCTTTGTCAACGGCCACAACCTTGGTCGCTTCTGGAAGGTTGGACCGACCACTTCACTTTACGTGCCTCATGGTTTCCTCAAAGAAGGAGCCAATAGCCTGATCGTCTTTGAGACAGAAGGGCGTTACCAAGAGACACTTCAACTTGTTCAACAACCTACATTCAAAGAAGTAAAGGGGGAAAACTTATGACTATTGTAGGATGCCGTATCGATGGACGTTTGATCCACGGGCAGGTAGCCAATCTTTGGACTACCAAACTAAATGTTTCACGTATCATGGTGATCGATGATGAAGTCGCTCAAAATGATATCGAAAAAAGCGGCTTGAAACTAGCGACACCGCCAGGTGTTAAGCTCAGTATCTTGCCAGTCGCAAAGGCTGCGGAAAATATCTTGGCTGGAAAATATGATAGCCAACGACTCTTTATCGTAGCTCGCAAACCTGATCGTTTCCTTCGTTTGATCGAAGCAGGCGTTCAGCTTGAAACGCTGAATGTCGGCAATATGTCTCAATCGGATGAGACACGCGCGATTACCCGCTCGATCAATGTGGTGGACGCGGACGTGGAAGACTTTAACAAGATCCACGAAAAAGGTGTGAAGATTACGTCTCAGATGGTGCCAAACGACACTGCAGAAGACTTTATGAAGTTATTAAAGTAAAAGAAAATTTTTAGGAGGAAATTGTCATGATACAATGGTGGCAAATTTTACTACTTACTTTGTACTCAGCTTATCAAATCTGTGATGAGTTGACGATTGTTTCATCAGCAGGATCACCAGTCTTTGCTGGTTTCATTACAGGACTTGTCATGGGGGATTTAAAGACAGGTCTATTTATCGGAGCTTCTCTTCAATTGACAGTGCTCGGTGTAGGTACTTTCGGTGGAGCTTCTCGTATTGACGCAACATCTGGTGCCGTTCTTGCGACTGCCTTCTCAGTAGCAAAAGGGATTGATCCAGAGATTGCTATTGCTACAATCGCTGTGCCGGTAGCAACTTTGTTGACCTACTTTGATATTCTTGGTCGTATGACTACAACTTACTTCGCTCACCGTGTAGATGCTGCGATCGAACGTTACGACTATAAAGGAATTGAACGCAACTACCTTCTTGGTGCTGTTCCTTGGGCTCTTTCTCGTGCCCTTCCAGTCTTCTTGGCTCTTGCATTTGGTGGTTCTTTCGTAGAAACTGTTGTTACAGGTCTTGCTAATGTACAATGGTTGGCAAACGGTCTGAAACTCGCAGGTCAAATGCTTCCAGGTCTTGGATTTGCGATCTTGCTTCGTTACCTTCCTGTTCGTCGTAACCTTCACTATCTTGCACTTGGTTTTGGCTTAACAGCAATGTTGACAGTGCTTTATAGCAATGTTCAAAACCTTGGTGCTGCAGTGTCTAGCATTGTTGGTTCTGATGTGTTCGCTAAACTTCCAAAAGAACAAGCTATTACTTTTGTTAACAACTTCAAGAGTGTATCTATGATTGGTATTGCCATTATCGGTATCTTCCTTGCAGTGCAACACTTCAAAAACAGCCAACGTACAGTCGTAGCTGCTCCAGCAAGCAATGTAGAAAGCGGGGAAATTGAAGATGACGAATTCTAATTACAAACTAACAAAAGAAGATTTTAAACAAATCAACAAACGTAGCCTCTTCACCTTCCAATTGGGTTGGAACTACGAACGGATGCAGGCTTCTGGTTACCTTTATATGCTTTTACCTCAGTTGCGTAAAATGTATGGTGATGGCACTCCAGAATTGAAAGAAATGATGAAATTGCATACGCAATTCTTCAATACTTCACCATTCTTCCACACCATTATCACTGGTTTTGACCTTGCTTTGGAAGAAAAAGATGGTGTCAAATCAAAAGATGCGGTGAACGGGATCAAGACAGGTCTCATGGGACCATTCGCTCCTCTTGGGGACTCAATCTTTGGATCATTGGTACCAGCTATTATGGGTTCAATCGCAGCAACTTTGGCTATTGCAGGAAACCCAGCCGGTATCTTCTTGTGGATCGCTGTGGCAGTTGCTTATGACATTTTCCGTTGGAAACAGTTGGAATTTGCCTATAAAGAAGGGGTTAACCTCATCAACAATATGCAAAGTACCTTGACAGCTTTGATCGACGCAGCTGCCGTTCTGGGTATCTTCATGGTTGGTGCCTTGATTGCCAGCATGATTGGTGTTGAAGTTTCTTGGACTCCACACATTGGGGACAAAGCGATTGAAATTCAAGATATGCTCAATTTGATCTTCCCACGTTTGGTACCAGCTATCATCACAGGTGTAATCTACTGGTTGCTTGGACGTAAGGGTATGAACTCTACAAAAGCTATCTTGCTCATCATCCTTGCAGCAATCGCATTCTCAGCATTTGGCCACTTCTTCTTTGGAATGGCATAATGGAGTAAGGTATGGCAAAAGAGTTAGTATTGGTCAGCCATGGTCGCTTTTGTGAAGAGCTCAAAGCGAGCACAGAGATGATTATGGGACCACAAGAATCCATCCATACGGTTGCACTCTTACCAGAAGAAGGACCAGAAGACTTTACTGCTAAATTCGAAGCAACAGTCCAAGGTCTAGAAGACTATATTGTATTTGCCGATCTCTTGGGAGGAACTCCTTGCAACACCGTGAGCCGCTTGATCCTTGAAGGACGTGCGATTGACTTATACGCAGGGATGAATCTTCCGATGGTTATCGAATTCATCAATAGTAGCCTGACTGGTAATGAAGGGGACTACCCTGAACGTGCAAAAGAAAGTATTGTCAAGGTCAATGACCTCTTGTCAAACCTTGATGATGATGAAGATGAGTAGGTTGGTATGGGAGTCTGGGAGCATCATCTCAGGCTCCTTTCCCATTTATCAACGTTAGATTGTAGAAAGGAACAACAGGTTCTATGTTAGACTATACAAAAGAAGACTTGCAGGAGCTAGGAGCAGAGATCACAACACGTGAGATTTACCAACAACCAAGTGTTTGGAAAGAAACGGCTCGCTTGTACCAAGAAAGAAAAGCGGAAATCAAAGCTTTCTTAGAAAAGATTGGGCAAGAGCATGACTATATCAAGGTCATCTTGACAGGGGCAGGAACCTCAGCATATGTGGGGGATACCTTGGTTCCTTACTTGCAGGAAGTGCACGATGAACGCCACTGGAATTTTCAATCCATTGCGACGACGGATATCGTAGCTCATCCTCAAACCTATTTGAAAAAAGAGGTTCCGACTGTTTTAGTATCTTTTGCCCGGAGTGGCAATTCGCCAGAAAGTGTCGCCACCGTGCAGTTGGCTCAAGACTTGGTTGATGAGCTCTATCAGATCACCATTACCTGTGCCGAAGAAGGAAAACTGGCCCAGCAAGCCCACGGAGATGAGCGCAATCTATTGCTTCTCCAACCTAAAGAAACCAATGATGCCGGCTTTGCGATGACCTCTAGCTTTACCTCTATGCTTTTGACAGCTCTCTTGGTCTTTGATCCAAGTGAGGAAGAGATCAAGGAAAAACGAGTAGAAGAACTGATTCATCTGTCGGAGCAAATCTTGGAGAAGGATCGTGAGGTCAAAGAAGTGGTCGATCTAGACTTTGAGCGCGTGATCTATCTGGGGGCAGGACCTTTCTTTGGTCTAGCTCATGAAGCCCAGCTCAAGATTTTGGAATTAACAGCAGGCAAAATCGCAACCATGTATGAGAGTCCTGTCGGTTTCCGTCATGGTCCAAAATCCCTCATCAATGACCAGACTCTCGTCTTGGTCTTTGGATCCATTGATCCTTATACCCGTCAGTATGATCTGGACTTGGTTCGCGAAGTTGCAGGGGATCAGATTGCCCGTCAGATCGTCCTCTTGACGGATCAAGCTGCAGGGATCGAGCATGTACGAGAAGTGTTGGTGAAAGCTTCTGCAGCCTCACTAGATATCTACCGTGCCTTCCCATACATTATCTACGGTCAGTTGATTTCTCTCTTGACTTCGCTCAAGGTGCAAAATCGCCCAGATACGCCTTCACCGACTGGTACCGTCAATCGGGTTGTTCAAGGGGTGATCATTCATCCATTTCATAAAGAATAGCCACTAATTTTCTATAAAAAGTGGAGTGTTTCTTCTTGTGAAACTGATACAATGGAGAAAAATAGTGAGAGGAGAAGGTTTGTGAAACAGTATCAAGAAAGCGTGTTTGGGGAATGGCAGAATCAAGAGGTTCGGGCTTATCGCCTCGAAAATGACAAGGGCTACCAATTATCTGTCATGACCTATGGGGCGACAATTTTAGAATATGTGACGCCTGATAAAGAAGACCAGTTTACGAATATTATTCTAGGCTTTGATCGCTTCGAGGACTATGTGGGCAATAGCCCTAAATATGGGGCTAGTATTGGCCCGGTAGCAGGCCGGATTGCAGGAGCTAGCTTTGAACTCAATGGTCAAACCTATCACTTGGAAGCCAATAACGGTGCCAACTGCAACCACAGTGGACCGACGGGTTGGGACAGTGCCTTGTTTAGCGTGGAGTCGGTAACGGATCAGGAAATTACTCTGTACACAGAACGGGCGGATGGGACCGGCGGTTTCCCTGGAAATCTCAAGATCTGGGTAACCTATGGTTTGACGGAAGATGGTGAACTCGAGATTGCTTATCGGGTAGAAACGGATCAAGATACCTTGGTCAACCCGACCAACCACAGCTATTTCAACCTATCTGGGAACTTCACCCAGCCGATCAATGACCATGTCTTTCAGATCAACCATCAAGGGCTTTACCCTATCCATCCAGACGGTGTTCCTCTTCAGACCGTGGATAGAGAAAGTCCGGTTGTCCAGCATCTCTACCAAGCTATGCTCTTGGAGGATCTTTTTAAGGACTCTGATCCGCAAATCCGTCTGGTAGAAGGATTAGACCATCCATTTGCTCTTCCAGAAGGGCATGAAAATGCCGGCTTTCTTTACCATCAGCCATCTGGACGTTTTTTGACCTTCAGGTCAGAAGCCCCAGCCTTGGTGGTATATTCAGCCAATTTCGTAGACGAAACTGTTCATCTGCAAGGCCAACCAATGGTTCAGCACAATGGCTTGGCTCTAGAATTCCAAACAGTGCCAGATGCCATTCACAGTGACCAGGCTGAAAAGGTCATCTTGAGAGCAGGTCAAGTCTTCACCAGCAAGACTAGCTACCATGCCATCGCTAAGAAATAAGGAGGAAAGGGGTGACCCAAACAAGGATGTGAAAATCTTGCTTGGGACATCCTCTTTTTCTAGAAAAAAATTTTTTAGAAAAACTATAAGGAAATTTTAAGCTTCCTATCGTATACTAATAGCATCATCAAAGACCTCCTAACTTTGAATGATAAAACTCCTAAAACTTTTTCATAATAATCTCCCTATAAGAGCCACCAAAACCGGTGGCTTTTTTCTGGGTGAGACAGAACAATTTTTTAAAATTGTTCGTTGTCTCACCCCCGCACAGTTGATTAGGTAATCTTTGGAGCTATAAGAGCGAACAAAGATACCAATCAACCACTGCGTTATGTAATTATTACTAAACCTATTTCATCTAACCAAGCCTGATAGGGACGTAGACGAGCTTAGGTACATTGATGCAGTTCGAACGCAAGTGAGAACTACGATCTTTAAAAAATTAATGAGGTGAACTCAGAGAGTTCAACCGAATTTAGAGATATTGATGCAGTTTGAGCGGAGCGAAAACTACGTTCCATAATAAAGATTAAGGTGGGGGACTATGTTTCTTCCTAACTGAACCAAAGGTACCGAAGTATTTTAATAGAGCGTAAGCTCTTTATTTTTTTGCACAGAAAAAAGCTCCTTGAGAAAATCTCAAGGAGCAGTGGAATGACTACTTGCCCGTTGCATCAGACACTTTTTTGAATTTTGCTGAAATAATCGTATTTAGATTATTCCGTCCATCGCGTTGCTCAATCGTCAACGTTAAAATATCTCCATCAATAGAGTATTTATACGTAGTTTCTTTAGCGACAGGTCCAATGGACATGGTTGCAAGTTGCACAATATTGATAGCTTCTGGGAAGATAATCGTTTGGTTTGCTGTATCTAATTTACCGTTCTTCAAAACAGAATGAATTTTAGCATTACCTCTATCAAATTCATAAGTTGTATTGGGCAAGTCCTTAGCGCCATCCTGTAGATTGACTGATAATTTAATAAATTGATTTTTAATATATTCTTCTTTCGTTTGAGTCACTTTAGATGCATCTTTTTGTTTTAAGTAATCGTAGAACCTTCCAAAACCATCTGCTAGAGATACAGTATAGTCGAATTCAACAGATGTACCTGTAATGTTCAACGTTGGTTTTAAATCTTTCCATGCCTCAGGATAGATCAGCTTGATAGCCGAATCATCATTGTCAAAATCTTTAAAGGCTAAGCTACGTTCAAGAGCTGGTCGGAAGTCGATGGCTTGCCATTTTCCTTCAATTGGAACAGGGTCTTTTTGAGTAGTGCTGCCTTTACGTTTGAAGTGTAGTTCATAGTGAACTGGAAGATTATTTTTCTTCGCTTTTCCGTCAATCGTGACATAAAGCATGTCGTCTTTTAATTTGTAGTGATATGTGTTTGGCGAAACGCGATTTTCACCGAATGAGAAGAAGAATGAGTTTGCTACGGAAAGTCCTTCATCAAAGGTCATTGTTTTGGCACCTTGATCAATAGAACCCGTTGCTTCGTAGCTAAACACGCCAGTATCTTTATTCATGCTGACTTTGTATTTCTTAAAGTCGCCTGCAAATCCTTCATGAGAGTCATACATGATTTTTTTGAATTCTTCTTCAGTCTTGCCTCTAGCTTCTGTTGTGACAGTGTAGAAAGCTTTAATAAAGTTATCAATGTTATAGTCGTATTTAATCGTTGCCGTATTGTTTTCAATCTTCATGTCCATTTTGAAGTCTTTAACAGATTCAAGCAAGTGTGCAAAGTGGATTCCATGGAGGGTATAGGCACCGATGGATTCCGTTAAAGCATCGAGAGTATCGACTAATTCCCATTCGCCATCAATCGTTTCGACTTTTGCTGTTTCTGTTTTAGCAGCATTTTTAGAGCCACTTTGTTTTTGAGAACAAGAAGCTAGTAGGAAGACTGAGAGCAGAGCAACGAATGCTAAAAATAATTTTTTATAACGTCTAATCATCGTTAGACCTCCTTAAAATAGATGATTGTATTACGCTTATATTATACGTTCAACACAATTGTTTTGCAAGGGCTTTCAAACGAATCGCAATTTTGTTTTGTAACTTGACCGATTATTCAACATAAGAAACGTAAAAATTGTATGTAGCAGAGTACCCAATAGATGAGATTCTCAAGGCTTCCTAAATTATTTTTTTGCACACAAAAGAGGCTGGGACAAAAGTCCTAGCCTCTCAATTATTTTTGGATTGTCGAGCAAGACGCAGTGGTTGAGTGGGCTCTACTACGCTGATTTCATCAGC
>JAGZKI010000039.1 GCA_018365265.1 Streptococcus parasanguinis
GGGCTCTACTACGCTGATTTCATCAGCTTTTACAGCCCTACTCAACTGTGCGGAGGTGGGACGACGAAATCGAATTCTAACGAATGACCGATTTCTGTCTCACTCTCTCATAAGCTATTCGTTTGACGAGTCTCTTTAGTCATCAGACTCTGCAAATACTTGAGTGGCTTTGACTGCTTTCTTCCATCCCTTGTACAATTTCTCTTTGCGAGCTTCATCCATCTTGGGTTCAAAGATTTGGGCTGCTCCATGAAGAGATTTTAATTCATCTAAGTCCTTCCAATAGCCTACTGTCAGACCTGCTAGAAAGGCTGCCCCTAAAGCCGTCGTTTCCAAGTTTTTGGCACGAGCAATCGCAATTCCAAGAATATCTGCCTGAAACTGCATTAAATAATCATTTTTCGCTGCTCCTCCGTCTACTTTTAGGACAGGGATAGGAGTTTTGGCATCTACCTGCATGGTGTCGATGATATCGCGAACTTGATAGGCAATAGATTGAAGGGTTGCTTTGATAAAGTCTTCCTTGGACGTTCCCCGGGTAAGCCCAAAGACAGAACCACGCGCCTCTTGATTCCAGTATGGGGCTCCAAGACCTGTAAAGGCAGGGACCACATAGATTTCATCCTGGTTCTGGGACTTCAGAGCATAGGCTTCCGATTCAGGAGAACTGTCGATCATACGCAGACCATCGCGAAGCCATTGAATAGCACTTCCAGCGATAAAGATAGAACCTTCTAGTGCATAGTAAACCTTGCCATTGATCCCATAACCAATCGTCGTCAGCAGGTTATTCTCTGATAACTGCATCTCCTCACCGGTATTCATGATGATGAAAGATCCAGTTCCATAGGTATTTTTGACCATACCAGGTTCAAAAGCCAATTGACCAAAGAGGGCGGCTTGCTGGTCTCCTGCCATCCCCGCAATCGGCACTTGTCCACCGTAGAAATGGAAAGGAGCTGTCTTGCCATAAATCTCAGAGTTTGAACGCACTTCAGGAAGCATGGTTTTAGGAATGTTAAGAATTTCTAAGATTTCATCGTCCCATTTCAGTTCATTGATATTGTAGAGCATGGTCCGGGCTGCATTGGAATAGTCTGTCACGTGGGCTGCTCCATCCGTCAGCTTCCAGACCAGCCAAGTATCAATGGTACCAAAGAGCAATTCTCCTTTTTCAGCTCTTTCTTGTGCACCTTCCACATGGTCCAAAATCCAACGAACTTTAGTCGCTGAGAAGTAGGCATCAATGACTAGACCTGTCTTTTGGTGGAAGGTTTCTACATAGCCTTGGTTTTTAAGTTCTTCAGCCAGTGGAGCAGTTTGCCGTGATTGCCAGACAATGGCATTATAAATAGGAAGCCCCGTGTTCTTATCCCAAACAACTGTCGTTTCTCGCTGATTGGTAATGCCGATCGCCTCTATTTGATTGGGCTTAATGCCACTTTCAATAAAGACCTCAGCGATCACCGACTGAACCGAGTTCCAAATCTCATTGGCATTGTGCTCCACCCAACCAGCCTGTGGAAAAATCTGAGTGAATTCCTTTTGACTAGAGCTGACTTGCTCGCCTTTTTTATTAAAAATGATGGCCCGCGAACTAGTGGTTCCCTGGTCAATCGCCATGATATAGGTTTCTGGTGACATAAACTGTCCTCCTAAATTAGGTACTTAAACATCTTGTTCTTTCATAAACTAGTATACTCTATTTCATCTAGGATGTGTATCTATTTTTTTAATAAATTACAGTCTAAATTTTCCTTCTGCTTCCAACTCTATCAGATCAAATTAAAAGAGCCCTAAGGCTCTTCCTAGTATTTCAAATGCTTATGATCTGCTCTGATCCAACCGATTTAAAAATTCCATGGTTGGGCTGTCTTGGTAAAGTTCTTTTAGAGGAATCTTATGATAGGCAGAAATCTCTTCCGATGTGACACCGTAACGAATCAGGAGATCACAAATACGATTTAAATCATGACGTAATTCATCCGTAATGAGGACATTATCGCTCGTTTCTTTTGTTTTCCAATAATAAGATGGCAGAACTTCCTTGGTTTCTATTAAAATATTTTGCAATAAAGTTCCCCCATGACTATCCTTCTGAGAGATATCTGCTCCAAGTTCTAACATTTTTTTAAAAACCTTGAAGGATTGGTCAGCCTTTTCCTTAGACGAATACATCTCATATTGACCATTCCAACGTTTGATCATGCGCCTGCAGTCAAATACAGCTCTTCCACCAGCAGTTTGGATGACCGGTTGACAAAATGGATTCAGCTCTGTCGGTTCTTCAATAAAGTTAAGATCTGCCCCTCTATCAATGAGTAAGTCCGCAATATCTAAATGTCCCGATTTAATAGCGACTTGAAGAAGGGATTGGCCTTGATCTCTTTTAGGTTTGTCACCCGAAACAGCATTGACTTCTTCAGGCTTTTTATCCAATATTTGACGGACTCCTTCGATATCTCCTCTTCGCAATAACTGAAAAGTTTTTTGCATGGTCTTTTCCCCCTTACCTAGTAAATAAATATCAGACTGTGTTAAAACTATGGTCCTACCTCTAGTTTCTTCGTTAAACTGATTATACCATTTTATGGACTCTACATTGAAGTCCTAAAGGGAAAATAAGACAAACTCTCACAGAAAGAGGTTAAACTTTATTTTTATGATTTTCGTATTGCTACTAGCCAAGAGGATAATAGGATTTCGAACATAACCAGAAGGATAATCTGAGGAAGAGAACTCTGAACCAGCATAAGGACAGCCAGACTATCGATCAGCATATGAGCGAGGATACAAGGAACAGCACCTTTCGAGTACTCCTTGAGAGCTCCAAATAGGAAGGTATTCCCTAAAATCATCAAGTAAAAGATGAGATAGTTGGACGAACCTGCTGTAATCCAAGGGAGTTGATAGATAGGAATATGCCAGAGGAACCAGACAAGGGAAAGAACCATCATTTTAGTTATAAAGTGCTTGCTAAAGGAAAGATGCTCTTGTAAAAACCAACGCCAACCTACTTCTTCCAGACCTCCATATAAAAAGGTCCAAGGAAAATAGAGGAAGAAGTTCAAGAGGGAATTCCCAGTAAAGCGAACATTCATGAGCAGGATGGAGATCCCATAATAGATGACGGGGATGAGAAAAGCTAGGATACAGGCCATGGAACTTTCTTTTTGAAGAAAGACCTTTTTGAAAAATTCACCCAAGGATTTAGTTTCATCTAAGACGATGGAAAAGCAAAGAGCCGTTATCATGGGAATCAAGTTCATTAGGATAAACAAGAGTGAGGCCCCCATACTACTCCTATCTGGGAAAAACCAAAGGATAACTTGCCCTACTAGAAAAGTAGCAAGGAGGGCTGTCAGTGCATACCAGATAGCGACTGATTGTTTTGAAGTAAATTTGCTCATTTTTCCTCCTTTAGAGTTACATACTTCTTTCTTGCAATCATGATTGCTAAACTAATAATAAGAATTTTACTGACTATAGATAGCCATACCTCTTCATTCACTAGAATCTGAGACAAGGAATTGATACAGGCATGAGCCATGACACAGATCCATAAATTTTGCGTTTTATGATACAAGGCCGAAAATGAATATATTCTTTCCTAGAATTGCTCATCTTCGTTTTTAAGGATATAATACTCGTTTTGTTTTCTACATATGTTTGTATTCTATGGCAAATGAACTACTTTAAACCCATACCTGCCAGCATTTCGTTTGAGCTTCTCCACTAGCTCTTCATTCCGCTTACTTTTTCCAAAAAAGAAGGGAATAGTCTTTCCATTTCTAAGCTCGATATAAAAAGCATAGCGAGCCCCACCACCAGATCGTCCACGAAAAATTGCATACATGATTTGCTTGATCTCTTTCAGTGGGATCATTCGCCGACTGAAACACAGGGCGACATGGATATAGAAGATTCCATAGCTAATATGGAAGGGTGCAAAGAAGGGACCACCACTCCGTCTCACGATTGCCCTTCTTCTCAAGATAAGGAGAAGACTGAAAAAAAGCAAGAAAACTAGCACATATAGAATTGGAGCATACTCCATCATCTTTCTAAACTCTAACACGCTACCCTTCATTCTCTACTTCATCTCAACCCATTTTTCGTTGTCCATGATAAAGGGCTTAGCCAGACCTTCACCGGTGTAGTCCTGGTATTTTGTCTCCAAGTATTTGTAAACATCTTCCTTGGTCGCAAACTTGATAGCTTGGTAAGGCTCTTCAAAGGTCAGCTTTTCGACAAAGAGATAGCCGTCCTTTGCAGGAACTAAAACGCCGACATGGCCGACAAAAAGGGTATTTCCATCCAGGTTATCATGAACGATAACAGAAAGCATGCGCGCATTTTCATTGAACTTGAAGTGAGAAAAATACTCTTCCATCTTCTTGGCATGGACCTTGACATCCGTTGTTGCTTCTGTCGGAACCCGTGAATACAGAATGTTAAAAGCTTCCTTGTCTGCCTCACCGAAGATCTTCCCTTTGTCAATCGCATCATTGTCCACGAACAAAAGTTCACTATCCGCTTTCATTTTAGGAATCTCGATACGATTCTTCAGAAGAGTATAGCTATTGATCCGGCAGTTGGTCCCGACGAAATCGCCCTTTTTCTTGGTCCACAAGTCACTGATCTTCTCAACATTGTAGTCTGTTTTCTTGAAGGTGCTGAAGTCACCCGTCAAGCCGACCGAGCCGACAATGCTATCGTAATCTGTTACCAGACCCAAAAATTTATCTACACTGTCCTGATCCAAATAAGCAGACAAGAGAGTCCGCACTTCTTCGACACTCGCCTTGCTGTTGAGGTTGCTGTAGGTGCCCTTGTAGCGCTCCTTATCTGAACTAGATTTCTGTACAGTGGAACTTGCCTGCTTTTCCTTGGATTGCTTTTGGTTGCTACCACAAGCCGCTAAAGCAAAGATCGCCAAGGCACAGCTAGCAAGGAGCATGATTTTTTTAGATGGTTTCATAAAGTGGTTCCTTTTCTATTGATTAAAATGTTTGTACCATAAATTTTTCATATTGATAATCCTTCTCCTCTATTATAGTTTAAAACTAGGTTAGCTCCAACTATTTTTTACGAAATAAGAAAAGATTATAAGCAGCGAAAAAGAGCTGGCAACTGTCCAGCTCTTCAATATATTACAAAAATCAAAATTAAAACTATTGTTTAATTCGACCAATCTATTTTGGCATGTTCTATTGCGTACTCGGCTTCTTCTTGAGTAAATTTTCTTTTTTCAACAAGTATTTCTAATATCTTTTCTTTCGTAATCTTGCGACCGTTTGCATAAGATTCCGCTTCTTTCACAGCGTCCTCCTTCCAATCGAAATTAACATGTTCTACAGCATAGTCAGCCTCTTCTTGAGTAAATAGTTCAACATTTATAAGTTGCCAAACTAATTTTTCTTTTGAATAACGATACCTTTGAAGTGATTTTGCTGCTAAAACAGCCTGCTCTTTCCAGTCCATATTAAGCTTATATATAGCGTACTGGTTAGCTCCTTCTGAATAATTATAAATCTTTATTTTATTTTTGATAGCCTGCTTCGAAATAGGAGAATCCTTTGACAGTTGCTTAGCTGTTGCATATGCCCTTTTAAATTCTTCTTCTACTAAAGTTGGATGAAAAAGTTTTTTCACAAGCAAATTAAATAATAATTCTAAATCGTCCTTATTTTCATCACTTGAAGAAGAGTATTTTTTATAATCATAATTCTGCGTACTAGAACTTGAAGTAGCGTATTCTTGTTTTGATGATTCAAAATCATCCTTATTTCCATCACTTGAAGAAGAGTATTTTTGTACAGGATTAGTCAACTGTGATCCTGAACGTGAATTTATCCATTTATTATAATTTATTTCATAATCAATTACTATAAGAGCTAACATTCCTACCATCAATCCAAAAATTGTAAAAATAACTATCAAAAATTTTTTCATAATGACTACCTTTACTTGTTTTTCTCCAATGGAATCTTTCAACCCTCTGGAACTGCTTTCATTAGTATTATATCATGAAATATTGTTCATTTTTATTTACTAGTGTAAAAGTCTCTATGCTAGTAAATAAAAAAGTGACTGCATTTCAACTGCAATCACTCATTCAATTGTGTGATAAAAAAATAACAAAGTATTATATTAGATTATTTAATCTTATGTTTGTTCATCTTTTCTTCAAAGATGGCTGTCATAATCATGCGGAGCTCTTCTCCTTCTTTTTCAGGAAGGTCTCCTTGACGTTTCGCCACGGCATAGAGTTCAGGGTATTGCTTGGCTACACGCTCAACTGTCTTGGTCGTCGCATGCCCCCTGACAAAGAAAGGAATACGTTTGATCCATTCTTGCGGGACAAGAGCAAGTAATTTCTTCGCTGCTTCCTTATCAGAAAGCTCAGCCGTGCTCAATCCTTGCTTGATTTGTTCCTGTTCTTTTTCTGTAAAATCTTTTAATTCCATAGTAAACTCCTCATTTGTTTATCTAAGGACACATTATACACCTATGTAGAGGAAAGTACAATTAAAGGAACTGAAAAATAGAGCAAGGGCAAGTCATCCCTCACTCTATCTCTTAATCGTAAAATCTTATGAAGGATATTAATTTCCGATTTACTGTGGAGCATCACCCTTTTGCTTTAAATAATAGTCACTTGCCTCAGTTAGTTTTTTATAATAATGATCGTAACTCTTACTAAATTGTCTAATCAGCGGAATAGCGACCTCATAGTAGTGATGGTCCATCAAAAATGTTTTCAGTTGATCTTGAATATTTTTCATTGGACTTGTTTTGTAATCATCACTGTTCAAATAGCGATCATAAATAGAAATTGTGTCCTTATTTTCATTATGCCACTTTTCATTACTTTCTATCGTAGCTATTTTAGATTCATCAGCCTCTTTTAAGTTCTTCAAATCAATAGTAAAATTATTGTTTAATTTAACCAATCTACTTGAGCATGTTCTATTGCGTACTCCGCTTCCTCTTGAGTAAATTTTCTATTTTCAACAAGTATTTCTAATAACCTTTCTTTCGAAATATTGCCACCGTTTGCAGAAGATTCCGCTTCTTTCACAGCTTCCTCTTTCCAATCGAAATGAACTTTTTCTATAGCATAGTCAGCCTCTTCTGGAGTAAATAGATCAACATCTACAAGTTGCCCAACTAACTTTTCTTTTGAATAATGAAACTTTTGATATGATTTTGCTCTTAAAACAGCCTGCTCTTTCCAGTCTATATTAAGCTTATTGACAGCGGACTGGGAAATATACTCTGAATACATGCCATACTTAGTAAGATAAATTTTAATTTGTTGCTTCGATAAAGGAGATTTCTCTGACCAAGATTTAGCTTTTGCATATGCCCTTGTACTTACTGGTACTAGTAAATTTTCTTTCGGTTCTGGAAAGCTTGATCTATGATGAGCCGCTTCATAAGCTCGAATATATTCATTATACATCATAGCTAACATTCCTAACATCAATCCAAACATTGTAAAAATAAATATCAAAAATTTTTTCATAATGAATACCTTTACTTGTTTTTAGTCTAATTTGTTATTTTATGCTTAATAAAACAATATTGTCACTCAACACTAGGAGAATTAACTTCTCCAGTCACTCAAAACAATTCCTATAGAATCCTTCAATAACGGTTTTATTAATCCCTGTTTAAATATAGCAACTCATTCTTAATGATGTTAAAAAATGAGTTGGTTCCATAAAAGACTCAACATTTGTGACAGGACCACCAGGCAATGTCATTCCTTGCCTAGACTCTTTCTCACGATCCATAACAAGAACTCTATCGCCGTCTCTTACCATACAAAGATTTGTGAATTCTAGAGTCTCATTCATAGCCCTATTTCCTAGCTATGTTTCCATTTTTTCTTATCGACAGCCTAACATTTCATCCTAGTCACCTTTTAGTTGCACTTGCGTATGGGCTAGCAGGTCTCCTAGATGCCTCTTATCATTTCTAAACATTGTCATTGCCAGTAGCAAAACTGCGAGGAGAGTCGCCGAAATAGAGAGGCTAATGGATAACACATCAAACTCACTATAGAAACCATGAATCGTGCCCATATGACCGATTTGCCAAGGTAAAAATTTAATGGTGTTTCTGATTAAGCTTGCCTGCACTGTTTTTTTCTGGTAGACCAGTTCAAGTCCCGCTTTTACCTTCCCAAAACTGCCATCATTTTTATAATCCAAGAATGTGAACAGGAGCGTGATTGGCAAAACAGAGGTGAAAAATACAAGCCACTGTGACTGAATTTCTGTAAACTCTGGGACGCCATTAAAAAAGATGATGTAAATAAGCATCGAACCTAAAAACAGAAGTACTAAATAAGCTAGAATGAAAAGATAATCAAACAGAAATTCTGTCATTCTTTTTTTAAATGAAATAGGATTGATTGCTAATATCTTCATCACTGTCTCCCCCTTTCTCATCTCCTATTATAATATAAGGGCACGAATAAAGAAACTATTAATAAAAAAGAAAGACTGCAATCTTTCGATTCCAGTCTACTTCATTCCTAATTTTCTCTATAAATAACAAATCCATTCGGTTGAATGATCAATCGATCATCAGAAATGGTCCCATGGCTGATCAGATCTGCTTGTCTTCTTTCTAATACAAATTCTTTCTTAGAGTGGTTAAAATAGGCTTTAAGAAACTGTCCTTCATGCTGCCATTCTACTGCTACTATATCTGGCTCTACTTCTTCTAAGCTCACTTTACCATGTTGAATCATGCCCGCCACTTCTTTTCGTAGCTGGATCAATTCCTTCATAAAGTTCAGCATGTCATTGTCCGCTGACACGCGCTCCCAAGGCATGACACGGCGGCAATCTGGGTCTGGGCCACCGATGAGGGCTAGCTCCGTTCCATAATAGATACAAGGCGTTCCTCGTTGCAGATAGAGGAAGGAAAGAGCAGACTTGACGGACTGAAGATTGCCTTTAGCCGTTGTCAGGATGCGTTCTGTATCATGGGAGTCCAAGAGGTTGAACATCACCTCAGAGATCTGCTGCCTGTAGTACATAGACTGGCTATTGATCTCCCAAATGAAGCGTTGCGTCTCCTTATGTCCTCGCAGGAAATAATCCTTGATACTTTCAGAGAGCGGATAGTTCATCACGGCATGGAACTCATCACCATTGAGCCAAGGTTGGGACGAATGCCAGATTTCCCCGAGGATATAGAGGTCTGGCTTCTTGGCCAAGACCGCCTTACGGAAATCCCGCCAGAATTGATGGTCGATCTCATTAGCCACATCCAGTCGCCAAGCATCAATATCAAACTCTTCAATCCAGTAAGTCGCCACCTTCAAAAGATAGGCCTTCACCTCAGGATTAGCCGTATTGAGCTTAGGCATATAGCCCGCAAAGGCAAAAGCATGGTAAGACAAGTCGCGACTATTCCACAGATTTTCTGAGGAGACAGGGAACTCTTTAATATGGAACCAGTCCTTGTAAATCGAATCCTCCCCGTATTTGACCACATCCTGCCATTGGGGTGAATCATAGCCAATATGGTTGAAGACGGCATCCAGCATAATCTTCATCCCACGCGCATGGGCCTCTTTCACTAGCTGGCGGAAGGTGTCCTTATCACCAAAATGTCGATCAATTTCAAAATAATCAATGGTATCGTATTTGTGGTTGCTTGGAGATTCAAAAATCGGGCAAAGGTAGAGCCCTGTAATCCCTAACTCCTGCAAGTAGTCCAAGTGATCGATGATCCCTTGTAAATCTCCACCAAAGAAATCCAATACTTGAGGAGCAATAGAGGCATCCCAAGGGCGGACGCCTTCTGGTGAAATGGCTGGATTCCCATTGGCAAAGCGCTCAGGAAAGATTTGGTACCAAACCGTCTGCGCCACCCAATCTGGAACAGCACACCCATCAATCTCATGGATAAAAGGAAGCTTAAAGCCGTTCATGACGAAGTCCAGGTTCTCCTTGGTGTAGGCTGCTACACCTCGATCTCCGTACAAGGTCTTCTCTCCCGCCGTGGACTCTAATTCAAAGAGGTACTGGATCCGGGCATGGCGGACAGATACCGACACTTGCCAATAATCAAAGAGGTCGTCTGTCGTCACCTTGTCCATTTCCTTAGTTGCCTCATAAAGATCCTCTATAAAAATAAAGGGATCCCCATAGTGCAAGACAATCCGTTTGATATCTTCTTTCTTGGTCCGGATGCGAATATGAAGCTGCCCGTCCTTATAAAGATAGGCATACTCCGATTCAGGCCGATGATAAATCGCTGTTAATTCCATCTGTCTCGTCTCCTACTATACTCTCTTTTCATCATTTACCACTTTATGCAAACGATTACATAAAATCATTTATTAGTATACAACTTTATGAAAAGGTTTGCAATATGTTGAGAGAGATAATTTTAGACTACTAACTTTTTATAATTGTATTGCACACAAAAAGCCCATCAATTGGGCTTAAAGATCTTTGTGGAATTATTCTTAAATAGTTATTTCAATATTTTTATTTCTTTAGTACTTCTTTCCAATTATCAATAAAGCCAATATGATGGAGATGAATCGCTTCTCGATAGCGTTGAATAAGTTCTGATAATTCACGTAAAAATCCATCATTCCATTTTTTCTTATCAGGATAAAGGCATTTAATAGCATAAAGTTGAGCCATTAATCTATTTTTTAACTTGCTATTTTCATGCATAAAAGAAGGAAGTTGACCAGGGATTTTTGTAAAGCTTGTATAGTATAGTCGATTATAATGAGCACAGTAATTTCTTAAAACTACAGAAACTTCTAGATAGGTTCTGATTTGAGAAGATTTCAGACCAACATTGTTAGCAATAGACTGTTGAACATCTGTAGGAGAATCGGCAAAAAATTTTGATGTCATACCAAAGGTGAAAAACTCTACTAAAACCCAAATAGGGAATACTCCATCATATTTTATCTGATGATGTTTATAAATAGGACTTTTCTTCCTATGTCCTAATTCTTTGTCAATACTTTCCAAAAATTCATCATGTTTATGAAATTTATTAAAAGAAGTTTTATCTTTATAGGCTAAAGCTCCGTATAGTTTCCCATGATAGTAGGCAACTTGGGTTCTAAAGTATAATTCAATATCTTCAATGTACTTAAAAATGAGCAAGCGTAACTCTGCATCAAAACAGTAAATTTCATAGATCTTTTCTAAAGAAACCTTATTAGAATCATATTTCTGCGTTTCCTTATCACGAAAAGGTAAAAAATAAGCAGTTAGCCTATAATAATTAACCTTCTTCAAAATATCAATCGCAAACTCATCCGATTTGATATCTATACAACCGTGTTCAATTAGTTTAGCTACTTGCTCTTTCCAAGTCTTAAATTCTTTAACATCCATAAAAACTTCCAGATAAAAAAATGTCCGCCTTGTCACATCAAAGAGAGGTGGGCGGTCCTATTAATTACATTATACAGTTTTTACTAGATAATTCAAGTGTTATTCGTATTTTTTAAAATTTACTTACACAATTAATCATACAAACAGAAAATTAAACCTACAAATATGGTTCAAAAACAGATCATTCTAGTTTGCGCTTTCCAGAATGGCCTCTTCTCTCAGTCGCTCCACGTCTTCTACCGTGGGATGCCATCCTTCAATCATATTGGTGCTCAGAGCAAACCAGACACTCTTAAAAACCTTTTTGTTGTCAAAAATCACACCCATAATCATCATTTTTTCTTTATCTACATCTAAGGTCATATTCTACCTCCGTTCTATTATTATAGCATATTTTCAATCATTTTAGTTCTCCTATTTAGAACTTACCCTACACAAAAAGCCCAACATTTGGGCTTTCTCATCATCTAAATGACTGATACTTATTCCTTACTTGTATGCCGCTTTCCAAGACTGAGCGCTTGCTCTTCTGACATTTCAACTACTTTGGCAAAGTTAGTATTTTGTGGCATGCTATCCTTAGAGTACCAATAAACATCAGCACTCCCATTTCTGGCCACATAAACAACTGGAGCTAGTTGAGGAGTTGGTGCTGCAGGCTCGACAGGTTGGACTGGCTGAACTGGCTCTACTGCTTGACTCGGTTGAGGGGCTTGACTTGGTTGCGTCTCTGCAGATGGACTAGCAGGTTGTGGTTGGCTACTTGGTTCTGTCGGCACTAAAGATGGCTTGGCGGTCCCCTTCAGATAGTCAATGGTCGCATTCTTGGAATAATTATCCAAGGTAACGGTGGTGATCCCATAAGCATCTACCGACTCTTTGGGGCTACTTAAATTGATTGGTAGAAGGTTGCCATCTCGATCAATTCCTACATATTGCAAGGTCACCTGCCGAGGAATCAATTCATCCCCCGTATAGACTGGCGTCACCTTATAATCTAGCCAATAATTGGGGTGGGTGGCCAGCCAGCTATCGAGCCGTTTCTCGTAGTAGAGCATGCCTTCCACATTACTATCCGCTGTCCCTTTATAATTCCCCGTATTGGTCCAAGCAGTTAGCGGAACCAGATTTTTCCCTTCATTGGTCAGTCCACTAAATTGATAGCCAATCAGATGCCCTCTATGGAACAGCCAGGCCTTCTTTCCTTTGTTTCCATAAGCAATCTTATAATTGTGCCAGCCAACCGGATTATAGTTGAGACGTGGTTCTCTTTTTTTCTTTGGCTCATCCTTGTCCTGCAACTGAATATGAGCTGAGGTCGCACGACCTAAATGATCAAAATCTCCCAGTACGAGCTGCTTACTGCCATTAAAAGGCAGTAGATGAAGACTCTGGTAATCGAGGCCCGTTTGCTGGGCTTGAACCCCTTGTACAAAAGCCAAGGACATAAAAACCGAGACCATCGCAACAATAACATTTTTCAAAAAGCGTTTTGTAACCATGATTGAAACTCCCACATTTCTATCTAGTGATATTATAGCAGAAAAAACGGTTACAGACATAGAAGATAGGCAATTTATTCTCCTATGTCAATTAGATTTTATAATGAGTTTATTTTTACTTTAATATTCTTTAGTGTATAAAATACGGACTATTATTTAAATACATAAAATAATACACAGCTTTCCTAAATCAACTTATATTCATACCACTCTTCATCTACTTTCTGAAATCCCAAAGCCAAAAACATTCTTTGACTTTGAGTATTAAAAGGATAAACTTGAGCAGTTACCTTAACCATTTTTTTCTCTTTGGCCAACTGTATCATTTCAGAAATACATCGTCTTCCAATCTGTAAATTCTGATACTCTTTGCTGATCACTATAGAAAGTTCCGAGTTATCTTGAAGTGTCACATCTCCAACTAACACTCCCTCATATTGGATATAATAGCACGAACCATGTGAAGTTAGGTAATCATACATTTTATGAAGTTTCGTTAGATTGTAAATCTGATCCGTATTATCTACTTGTTTGCAAACCTCACTATCTTGATACCAAAGAAGGGAGATGTCATCATTCCTATAATAAGGAATAAGCGTTATCTGATCGTCTACTATTCTATTCATCATGACTTGTTCTTATTTCTATTTAGAGAATTCTTCCGATACTTCAATATTCCCCATCACCCAATTGGACATCTTTTTGCCTTTGTCTTTATAAGGGTTAGGAGGAAACAAGGTGAAAGGGGGGATGCTGGCATCTGGGAAGAATAGTTCTACGCTTATCGTTCGCTCGCGATTATGATTGACGTAGGCTGTAAAATAGATATGGTAATGTCCACTCACATCACCACCATTATCATACTCTCCTCTAGCAGTATTTGGCAATAAGGTAACAGATTCTATGTCCTGCTTTTCCCGGGCTAAGTTTGCGATGATCTCACGCTTAATAGCAGTCTCATGATTTCTGACGAAATTCCCATCATCACTATATCCAGGATGCTCACTAAGAGAATAGAAAACAAGGACCATCAGAAAGGGTAGAGAAATTAAAAAAATGATTAGCTTATTTGATTTTAACATGGAGGTTCCTCATTCATTTTCATCTTTTGACAACTCCTCAATTTTAATCAACGATAAGGTCTTATAATACTCTGGAATTTGTGGCATTCTCATGATCACAAAACCAAACCACGATATAATACCATTCACAATTAACAATGCCCCTTCGGTACCATTACTAGTTCCGATAAAAAAACTCAAACAAACAATATTGGCCACTACTGTGATATACCAGTCGATCATTCGTTTCCCTTTTGGTTCAAACACAAGACGATAGTATTTACTATCCTGAGGAATTCTCGAGTCAAATGTCCGTTTGGCACGTTTTCCATACCAAACGGCCATTAGATAGGATAAAATCATTGAGAACGCAAAGATTCCTAATTTCAAAATTATTTGTTGACTGACTCCCCAGCTGATAAACGCCTTTTTCATGAACCTATAGGAAATACCGACCAGTGGTTGAACCATAATGGCTATTGTTGATGTTCCTAACCGAGTTTTAGATTTTATTTTAAAACTATCATTGGAAGGAGATAACTCAACCATATTAGCAGTAACTTTCTTAGGAAGCCAACCCAAGAAATAGGTTTTTCCTTTTATCGAAGTAGAATCTAAAATAAATTTTTTATTGTTATACTCAACGATTCTAAAAACTGCTATATTCGAATATTTAAATTTTAAATCCATATTTATCTTTCTAACTTTATCAGAGTCAAATTACCCCTGAGTTAAAAGAATTTATTCAATTTCACGAATACCTTCAAATGTGACAATTCCAATTTTATAATGCATCCGATAATACTGCAGACATTTCAACTCGGCGGTTGCTTTTTTCGGTTTCGTTCATAAACTCCCCCTACTGTATAAAGATTGTTAAATCTAGCTGAACTGTCTTAGCCTTCGAATTCAATTGGATTGTAATCCCATAAATCGAGCCACTAGAGTACCTTACTCTGATTCTACAGGTTGTGTCCTCTGGTAAATCGTACTTGCTTTTGAGTTTTTTGAAGAACTCAGAGTAATTTTCAGGCTGGTAGATAATATCGCTCAATTCAGTTTCAGCACTCTTAAAAGTTTCTTTCACATCTAAAGAAGCGAAATAATCTCTTTGTACTACCAAATTAAGAATTTCTTCGTCAAACAGAGGTTCTAACTTCGATTCGTACTGTAATCTCCCATTAGAGTACGTAACAGGAACTGTTTCTTTATTATCCCCAATTTTTATTGTATAGTCACCCTTAATGTCAGATTGGGTAGTATCTAAGAATACTTCATAATCCTTTACTACGTTTCCACTCTCTATATAAATACTATTTTTGTATAGCTTTAATCCCGTAAAATCTTTCTTGTCTTGTTCTAAAAATTTAAATAAAGGTTCAAACGTTTTTTCAAATTCGTACTGTTCCTTTGTTCTGTTTTTGGGAATGGTTTCACCACCAAATCCATTAAGGAATGCTAAAGTATACAGAGCAATTCCTACAAACATTATCCATAAAAGCCATTTAAATTTTTTCATATTTCCTTATTACTCTCTTTTAAACACAAAGTCCTTCAATCTACTTATAAAAAATCTTGACCCAATCCTGCTTTGCACTTAGGATACGAGCAACATACACCCTATGCTTCTCCATATAATAAAATGCGAGATAGTTCTCTATTGGCATATATCGATAGGGTTTTCCATCATTCGTCATCTCACCATAGCCTCGGCTTGATACCAGAGGACAGGCTTCTGGAAACAGTTCTAGGGTCTCAAGAGCACTTAATAGCAAATCGACTTTGCCATCTGCAGCTTGCTGGCTATAAAAATTCACAAGAATATAGTCGTGAATGTCACGCAAGTCCTGCTTAGCCTGATCTGCAAGAAAGACCTGATAGCGTTTCAACTTAGTCAAGACCAAATTCCTTTCTCACATCGGCTACAGAAGTAACTTTTCCTTGAGCGATTTCCTGGTGCCCCACTAAAATCTCCTTCTTCAAATCCTCAAAGGCCACTTGATACTGCGTGTTCTGCAAATCACTCGAAACAAAATCTTCTGGATCCACAGTCCCGTTGGCAATTTTTCGAAGTGCTGCATTTAGGACATCTGACACCGAAATTTTTTGATCCGCAAGCACCTCTTTTGTTTTCTGGTAAAACATCGCATCTGCTCGAAAATTCACTGCTTTCGTGTTTGCCATTTCTACCTCTCCTTTGTACATACAATTTGTATATACATACTACCATAAGATAGAGAGGGGAATCAAGTCAAAAATGGATTCTTCTTTCACTAAATATAAGTTGGAATAGATAAGAGAGCTGAGTTCATAACTGGTGATAAATAATTTTGACAGAAAAAGGTGATAGATTATTCTGTCTATCACCTTGTGTTTTGTATTTGCGAAATTTCTTATTTTCCCTTTAAAAATGGTACCACCAAATCAATCCACTCTTGAGGCAGGTAAGCTGATAAATAGCCATGGTTATAGCCCTTTGCTTCATACAGGATCGTGTTGGGATGTAGCTGATGAAATAATTTCGCTGATGCTTTCACACAGTTCAATTCTTTTTCACCATAGATATACAGAACCTGGGCCTTACTAGCAGAAATCGTGTCCTTCAACTTGTAACGCCCCATATAGGTTTTGTAAATGGTCACCAATGTTTTGATAGGTGTCCTTGGCAGATCCTCTAAATAATATGCTTTTATTTCCTCTGGATAAGCCAGTTTAGGATAGAGTTTGTCCATCATGCTTAATTGAAGTTTGCAAGAGAATTTACTGAACATCAATTTACCAAATAGAGCTACTAGAAAGATGCTGATTTTAGCTAGCTTTGGTTGAGGAATACAGAGGCTTCCGTCTATGATGACCTTCTCAGCTATCTCGCTGTCTAAGGATAAAAGCTCCATGGCAATTTGACCACCAAGTGAAACGCCACCAATCGCAAACACCTTTCCACCACAGTTTGCTTTGACATAGTCTAGGATCTCCAAAGCAGAATCTTCAGTAGAAACATAATCGAGTTGATATTCTTCGCCGTGGCCATTCAAAGTAGGTAAAATAACATGGTAGTCTTCTGACAAGATCCGCGCTTGACGAAGATAATTCCACCAAGAACTGCCACCGCCATGTATCAGCAAGATAGAAGGCAAATTCCTATCACCAAATTCATGGAATTTCATGTTTAAACTCCTTACTGTGAGACTTTCACTAGATACATCCCTCGTTTGACGTAATTGTAATGATATTTTTAGATAGAGTTTTTATTATCTATGCCACAAAAAAGAATGAACCTACCACTCCTTTCTGAAATCTATACCTCCACTTATTTCTCCAGTTTTATCACCTTATCATAGCGCTTCAAGTCCTCTTCACTATAGTGATGAATCACTTCTACGAGTGCTTGAGGGAGGGAGAAGAGAAGTTCACTGATTTTCTCTTGATTTTTAAAGTCCAGATTGGCTTTGACCTCATCAGCTAGGATAAATTGGCGATTGTGATAAAGAGCACGGGCAATTTCCAAGCGCTGCTTCTCACCGCCTGACAGAGTCTGGTTGCTAAGGTTTTTGTTTTGAAGAGCTTTCAAACCAGTTTGATACAGGATTTCGTCCATCCTTACAGTATCAAGTTCTTGTCCCAAAGCAATATTTTCCTCTAGGCTCAAACCATCAAAGATATGACTAGACTGGAGAATGTAAGCTCCTGCCTGATAGAGTTCATCCGAGGTTAGCTCTTGCCCATGGTAGCGAATCCGACCATGACTAGGCTCAATTTCACCATAGATTAGGTTCAGTAAGGTTGTTTTTCCTGACCCACTTTCTCCGATAATGGCAATCTTTTCCCCTACCTCAATAGTAAGGTCACAAGGGGCTAGGATTTCTTGACCATCACGCTCTACACTGACTTTCTCTAACTGAATAGGAAAGACGGAACCTTCGAGAACAGAAGGCATATCCAAGTCTACTCCCAACAATTTTTGATATTTATCACAGAGAGACTTGGCTGATTTTCTAGTATTGATAAAGTAAGATAACTCCTGAAATTGATAGCCAATATTATACGATACGAGGTAAATCCCTACAAAGCTAGCTGCAGATAGGTAGTTATAATAGGTCATGAAACCACCAATGACAATAGGCGCAACAGAACAAAAAGCATCAATTCCATTGATAAAGAGACTATTTATAGTCCGCTGCTTTTCATAGGCGATTTCTTCCTTTAGAGCCTTGTGCAAATCTTTAGAGAACAGTTTGTAAAACAAGCTTTGTCCCCGATAATACCGTATGGAACGAGAACCTGCGATCATATTGGTTGCTTGAGAGACATAGGCTTGATTAGCTAAGGACTTCTCCTTCGTAATTTCATCCAAACGTTTGGAGCCAATTCCACTACAAAGGACAGGTATCGAATAAAAAATGATAAAGAGCAGACCAAGATAAAAGTTAGTCCAAAGAGCATAACAGATAGAGACTATTGTAAATCCCAAAGAAGAAATGATAATAACAGTCGGCTCAATATAATTATCTTCTAGCTGTTTTACATCATTTTCCAAGTATGACAAAACTTCTTCATCTGCTATCCGACGGCTATATAAGAAAGTCTGAAAGATAGCCTTCTTAATACCCGACTTGAAGTCTGTCAGCACTCGTGCATAGTAATAACGTTTCCCTGCCAAACCCAGCAAGAGAATCAGATTTCCAACAATCCCCCAAAACAAGACCTGCCATAGCAAATGCAACTGGTGATTTGTAAAACTGGAGACAATATACTGAATCAAAGCTGGTGTAATGATAGCCTCCAGCCAAGTAATCATAATCGCTATAAAATAAAAGAATAAGTGCTTCTTGGTTACATAAGATCTAAGCATAACGTATAAACCTCCCGAAGTTATTTACCAACTTAGATAGTCTTTCTTTGATCTCTTTGCTGGGATACAAACACTTTAAAAATATTTCATTCAAAGATTTCTATGCTACTTCCAGCAGAATTACAGATGCAACATGATGCGTTTGCGGGAGTTCAAAGCTCCAGTGGAGCTTTGAAGCTTCTCGCCTTGAAATGAAAAAGCGAGATTTTAACTACGTTTTACCAACAAACTTACACACTCGACATGTGGTGCTAGTAAACTTCTATAATATATAATGAAAATAATAGAGTATTTTATAAAATTATACTATAAAACGAAAGAGAATTACACACTCAACTCAAACAACTTATAAAACTCACCTCTCCTATCCATCAAGTCACTAAAAGAACCATCTTCAACGATGACGCCTGCTTTCATAAAGAGAATTCTATCGTATCTTTTCAAAATGTTCTCATTCAACTTGTGGGTGACTACAAGTGCAGTTAAATCTTGAATATCCAAGATTGAATTTTCAATTTCAGTAGTTACTTGATTATCCAAATATGAGGTTGCCTCGTCCAATAATAAGATTGGTGTTTTTCGAATCAAGGCACGCGCAATACTAAGTCTTTGTTTTTGTCCTCCAGATAGATTTGAACCATTCTCTCCACATAAAGTTTGTAGACCGGATTCATTTTCTAAAACATAACTTTCTAAACCTGACTGCTGTACAGCTTGATTTATTTCCTCATCAGTAAAGGATTGATTAAGAGTAATATTGGCTCTTAAAGTATCATCAAAGATATAAACATCTTGTTGAACAATCGTCATTAAGTTATAAAGGCTCTCTGCTGAAATAGCTTGTATATCTTGATTATCAATTAAAATATGTCCACTTGTTACATCATAAAAACGCAGTAATAGATTGAGCAAAGTTGATTTCCCACTCCCTGACATTCCTACAATTGCAATTTTTTCCCCTTTTTGAATCTTCAAAGATAAATGATTAAAAATTTTTTCTTCAGTATTAGGGTAAGAAAAGTCTATATTTGAAAAAGAAATAACATCATCGAAATATTCTTTCGTTTCACCAGTCTGAAGCTCGGTTACATCTTTTACCTCAAATGCATCTAGTGTTGTCTGACCTTCACGGAATTTACTTATTCCCATTCCAACTTCATTTAGTGGCATTACTACAAAATTGACCAGTTGAACAATAGCTGTTACACTCCCAATTGTGGTAGAGCCATTAAATACGAGATACATCCCTCCACCAAAGGCTACCAAAAAAACAATCATCCCTGAAAGCTGTGAAATAACATTAGCTAAAACATCAAATTTCCCTTTTATAAAATTTATTTCATCAAATTTTTCACTTTCATGACTATAATCCTTACAGATAGCATCTTTCACATTAAAACTTTTAATAACAAGAAATCCTGCTAAAATATCTTTAACTTTAGCTAAATACTTCTGATCGGCAATCATAGCACTATTTTGTAGAGAGGCTGATTTTTGTCCAATAAATCCTGAAACCATCATTGGAATAATGCTAGCAATGATTACTAATAAGGTCAAAAACCAATTACCTATAAACATAGCTAGGAGTGAAAAAATCATTAAGGAAAGGTTTTTTGAAATATTAAAATACTGGTGTAGATAATCTTGCTCGATTTTCTTCATATTTTCGGTTAATACAGAAATAAACTTTCCTGATTTTTCTATAGAAAAGTCTCTATAATCGCTATCTAAAATAGATTGGAACACCTTGTTTTTGTATCTTGACATTATTTGCCTAACAAGTTTATTTTTCAATCGAAGAGATATAAAGTTGAGTCCTGCATAGATGAAAATAACAGTAGCCCCTATTAGTACCGCTTGAGTTAAGGCTTCTTCATTTTGGGACATGCCACTATCAATAATACCTTTAATAGAATAAGCAAAAGCAACGTTAGTTAAAGGGACCAGTATATTAAATATCATGAAAGCATAAAAAGCCTTCTGATGGTTCTTTATCAATTGTTTCATCCTTAATCTACCTCATAATTCTTAATTTCATTTAGAAAATGTGACATAAAATATTCTTCTAAGTCAATATTCTCTCTCCTAATCTCTTTCATAGAAACCTGTTCTACCATTTCTCCATTTTTGATAAAACCAATTTTATCTGCTATCTGTGAAATTTCCGATAATATATGACTCGATATTAGAATAGTAATTCCATGCTCCTTAGAAAGCGACAACAAAAGATTTCGAATTTCTTGAATTCCTATTGGATCTAAACCATTGATTGGCTCATCTAAAATTAACAATTTAGGTTTTGTTAGAAAGGCACGAGCTAAACCAAGCCTTTGCCTCATTCCTAACGAAAAATCTTTTACTTTTTTAGTCGTATTCTTTAATCCGACCATTCTTAAGGCTCTTATTATATCTGATTCAATAATATTTTTCCCCATATACTGAGCGTGAATTTCCAAAATTTCTTTTGCAGTGTAATTATCATAAAAAATTGGTGATTCAATAATACTTCCAATCTGACTTAGGATTTCTTCTCTGTGTTCTTGTAGATTTTTCCCAAAAATTTCAATACTACCTGATGTAATTGTTGATAAGGATAACATACATTTCATTAACGTTGTTTTTCCAGCACCATTCGGTCCTAAAAAACCATAGATTTCGCCTTCAGCAATTTGAAGGTTGATCCCACTTAAAATTTCTTCTTTATCAATTGTTTTAAAAACTTCTTTTATTTCAACAATATTTCTCATTTCTATCTCTCTTTCTATATCCAGCTTTAAATGCAAGAATTTTTCTCCCGGAGCATAAATACTAACTTATACAGTCTCTTTTTTTTATAGAAATCATCAAGGAATTATCACTTTCCTTCGATTGAACTCAACTATGCTATTTGATACTAATATCTTGTCTTGAAATATTAAAAATTGAAAATGAAGTAATCATTAAGCTTATGAAACTTGCAAATATCAAAAAGAATAAATTATCAGCAATATTATTAGATAAACTTCCTGGACTTACATTTGAAAGTAATGCTGCTAAACCAAGTCCTGTAAGCATTGTTATAGCTGTTGAATGCTTAATCATACCTAAAACAAATGGTAGTAACCCTATTAGTACTGTTGCAAACGTTATTCCAGCTAAGTTAATTAATTGACTAGCTAGAGGGATATAACTAGATTCAGTTACAACAGCCTTGAATCTAATGAATAATTGAATCACTAAATGTGCAGAAAAATGGGCAATAAATGCTATTAGAATGACTGAAAGAATTTTTCCCCAAAGTAACTTTATTTTAGAAATAGGGTAAGAAAACAACTGAAAAATTGTTCTTCGTTTAAATTCATCAATAATAATCGTAGATAATAAATAAGATTCGAAAATCAAAAATGTTGCTTTTGTAAATAAAGATGAAAACAATGAAGCTACAATTGCCCAACCTTCCCATTTACTAGTAATTCTAATAACATTAGAATCCTGTCCAGTAAATTCTCCTAGTTTATTGTCAGTACCTAAACCCATAATAATGATTGCTGTAATACCTAACACTATAAATATAGTACACAACCAGGCTAAAAATAATTTAGATTTAGAAACTTTATTTAATTCAATTTTAATAAGCGACAACATAGATTATTTCCTCCAAAGCGTAAATAAAGAATAAACTATTCAGACTAATCTCGACAAATATTTAAAAATAAGCTTATTCTTCAGACAATGTCACTATACATACTATCGGTATGTATATACTAAAAACAAACATACCTTCGGTATGTATAATAGATTTTTAATAACACACTTAAAGTATGTTATTTTTTAACTATAAATTATGTAAGATAATTTATTGAATTGATAACACATAAATAGAAATTAGTATTAACATGAATGTCATGCGACTACTTATTTACTATTTTTTTAAGTGATCAAATAAGTTGAAAATCACCTCCATCATTTCATCAGAAATTAACTGTACCCCTAGACCTTCAAAAGTAAGTTTAATGAAATTCATTTTACGCTTTAATTCTACTAATGAAAAAACGGAAATTTGGAAACCAATCCAAATATTTAGAGATAAAACAATTAAATCTGCTAGCTCTTCTGGATATTCTGTTTTAATAGACCCATCTTCAACTCCTTCGTAAACCTTTTCTCTAATTTCGGGTAAAAAATCAGAAAATAGACCTAGATACTGCTCTCCTAACAAACGTGGACTTCTTAGCATGATTGAGGCAGAGTATACGAGCCTTTGGTGTTCAAAATTAGAGAAAGAGTCCATCAAAGAATTTTGTATCTTTTCTAATCCAGTATTTCCTCTCCAATTATAATTTAAAATTTCTTGATTATTTTCGCTAATGATTGTTTGAAGTATATCATATTTAGACTCAAAATGATGATAGATAACACCTTTTGTTAGTCCACCTAAGCCATCTATGATATCTTGTATTGACGTATTATCAAATCCTTTTTCTAAAAATAAATTTTTAGAGACCTCTAGTATTTTTTGTCTAGTTTCATGTGAGTTTCTATTCCTTGCCATTTTAGTCCCTTTCTATCATACCAATGGTATGTAATTCTATTGTAGTGGAAGTAACTAATAATGTCAAGTTCTTTATTGGAAAATGCAAAAAAGCCTTAAAATCACGGCTTTTCATTAAACAGTTCGTCTACACTTTAGTTACCTAGATCAAGATTTAGATAATGAAAACTAGTCAATTTTCTCTATAATGTTCCCAGATTTATCCAAGACAAGACAGGAATGATCATTTAGTGGAATTATGGGAATATTAACGAGTTCTTCAGCTCTATCCTTATTAGCTTTATCATTCCAGGAATCATAATGGACACTAATTAAAAACTGACTAAAGAGTCCTAATCCATTTTTTATCTTTATCTGATGATCTGAATTATCATTAGGTGAAACATAGACTTTTTCTCCTAATAATAGGGCTCCTGCAGAAAATCCCATAACTTTCGCCCCTTTATTCAGCATACGATCGATATA
>JAGZKI010000040.1 GCA_018365265.1 Streptococcus parasanguinis
GATTGGATAGTGGGTACGTGTATGGTCATAAGTCCCAAAGTCGAGCACTTCGTATCCTTTTGATTTCAAAAAATCAGAAACAGCCATTTTTTCATTTGTAACGATATGGTCACAACCAATTGCAATTTTCATTTTTTTCTTTCCTCTTTCCTAGCACATTTTATTAAGCATATCTACACGAATTTGGTGACGACCACCATCGTATTTACCATTTACGAAACCTTTAACGATGTTTTTAGCTAATTCATCCCCAACGATTTCAGCACCCATAGTAATCATACGAGAGTTGTTGTGTCCACGAGTCATATATGCAGAACGTTCATCAGAAACTTCAGCAGCAACCATTCCTTTGATCTTAGTAGCAACCATGAATGGACCAGCTCCATAAGCATCGATTACAATACCCAAATTGTCATCAGCTGTATTCACTTCTTTTGCAACTGCCAAAGTGACGTCAACAAAATCTTGACCATCTGCAGTTACATCAACTACTTCAAATCCTTCAGTGTTTAAAAAGTCTTTTACAAGTTCTTTTAAACGTTTTCCAGATGCATCTGCACCAATTACAATAGCCATTACTATGCCTCCAAAAAATTATTTATGATTGATCGATTGCTCGATCAGTTAAAAAAGCACCTCAGATGCAAAGCATTTTAAGTTACTTTTCAGATACACCTATAATATACACCATTGTAAACAAAAAGTCAACATTTTTTGTTTGATTTTATCTTTTTTGTACAAATAATGAGTTTTTAAGTTTTTTATAGCGCTTTCTGTTGTTTGTTTTCGAACAAAAAGATCCGAGACAATCAATCTCGAATCCTTTCTCTATAAACTTTTTCGTCTATTACTCATTTATAATAATAGATAACAATGTCTTCTATAAATAATTAATAGTTTTTTTAATTATAATAATAAACTAGCTGCTCCAATGACTCCTGCCACATTTCCTAGAGTAGCCAATTTCAATTCAGTCGACCTACGAACTGTTGGAAAAGCCTACCTATTAAACTCTTTATTTACATTTGTTAAAAGAAATTCGCCTGCACCTTTCCACCTCTCTCCAAGGGCAGCAACATTCGCATCGTTTTCAATTAGAAATGGTAGGCTAAATTCTTTTTCAAATTGATCTCTAACCTCTTGAATTTCATCCCATCCAAGATTATAAGCACCACATACTGTTCCATGTTGATAATCAATTTGTCCAGGACTTCCCATGCCGATACCAAGAATGTCTGAAGTGGTTAAATTATTTTTATCTAAAGTTTCAAAAATTGAATGTACTATGTCCGGAATTATTTGTTTCCCTTGATTTCTGGTATCTGTTGGGATACTCCATAATTCTAATACCTCGCCTGTTTTTGATACAAGAGTCATTTTTACACTAGTACCACCTAAATCAATACCAATTATCTTTTTTTCATTTTACCTACTCTTTTATACAATTACTTGAGTGTACACCTCTAATGTGTCGTGTACATTATCAGAAGAGATATCCGTTATTACTGCTGTTACATTTTCTAGCGAACAGATAGAAGTGAAATCTTCTTTACCAATTTTAGAAGAATCCATCAATAGGTATGCTTCCGACGATTTTTCTATTGCTAGCCTCTGAGTAAAAGCCTCCTCAAACGAAGAAGTCATAACTTGACCATCTTTGATACCATTCCCACTAAAGAACATTTTATTGTAATACATTCGATCTAATAAAGCGTTCGTTATCTCACCAACAAAAGCCTGAGTCAGATCTCTCATTTCACCCCCTAGCAAAATGACTTTAAACGTATCAGAACTTTTTTTATATAGCTCATTGAAAATCGGTAAACAATTCGTAACAACTCGCAATTCTTCATTCTGAATTTCTTCAGCTAAAATTTCAACAGAGGTCCCCGGTCCAAGGAAAATAGTTTCTCCATCCTGTATTAATTTTGCTGCTTTGGATGCTACTTTCCTCTTTTCTTCAATGTGTTGATACAGCTTTTCTTCATGAGGAATTTCTCTATATTTAAGTTGTTGGATACTTCGTGCTCCACCATGGATCCTAGTAATTAATCCCTGTTCTTCTAATACAGCTAAATCTCTTCTAATCGTCATATCTGATACATTCATCATCTCAACGATTTCAGCAACTGTTATTACTCCTCTTCTATTCACTAATTTCTCTATTTCTATCAAGCGTTGATGTTTTTTCATTCTTTTTACCTATTTCACATGTTTTTTCATTCTCTTTACATTATACTCTTTTTTAAATTTCAAATCTACATTTTTTGTTTGAAACAAACAATTTTTGATTAAAAAATGGTCCCCAGTTCTTCAATTAAACAAAAAGAGCCGTTAGATATACTCAAACTAACAACTCTAATTATATTTTTTAACAAACGAAGGCATCAATCCCTGCAAATGTGTGAAGGTGAAGAACTGCAAATGACAATTAAGAAGTTAGACGAAAACTTTCAAGTTCAGAAGATTTAACACCACGAGTGGCGAAAACTTATGCTGATTCAAAAGTAAACTTAGAGGATAAGTACCAGCTATCATACACGATTGCAACTCCTCGTTTTTTTACTTCTTCTAGTTAAAAGTTGATCAATTGGGTTGAATCTTCAATTGTTTGATGAACTACATAAATGTTAAACTGATTTCTCAAGTATCAATTAACTTACAAATACCAGCTGCATCAAAGCCTAAATTAGTATAAAAAAAGTTATTTTAAAATTCAAAGAATATAAATGCAAACTAGATAACGCTATTCTCACGAATATAGATTGGTTCTTCAAAATCTCCCACTTCTATACATAAATGTTATCTTATATATCGCTCAATTTCCGCAATTTAGTAAAAATCAAAGAGATGTCGAGCATTTTTAAGATCTATCCAATCCAACAGTCACGAAACTATTAAAATCGATGGAAAAAGAAAGATGGATACTTCGGAAATTCGACCAATTTGATTTTAGAAAAAAATTGATTGGATTAACAGAAAAATCATTTATGCTACTATCAACCGAAAATAAGTAATTCCATGCAAGTTCGAATAAAAGCCTAGCTCAATATAAAATACCAAATAGCTCCCCATATATTAGTGTCTTTTAGAGGCTACTAAATTATTTATTTTTCAAAGTGATATCTTTTTAAAAATACATAACTTGCATAACGGTTACATATTATCTATATATTCTATCTACTTCTAGTCCACAAACATATAAAAAAGAGGCATTTAAGCCTCTTTTACTCTCCTTCAAACACTCTGTCACTGTCCATTTACTGTCCAATATACTGTAACACATCTATAATTTATTGATTTAAACGGATGCGAAATCCCTTAATACCAGTATTTTGATAAATAACAAGACTTTAAGAATCTTAAATCAAGTCTTGCATATTCATCATAGCAATTACATTCCTTCCAACTTCTGAAATTTACAGTTCATTATACCATTTTTTAGACGCTTGGAAAAGCTTTGGTGAGGGAACTCTGACATCATGCCTGCTGTTTCAGGCAATTTCATGAAGAGAGAAAAGAGTTTTGAAATCTGTGGGCCTCATCTTCCTTTAAAAGCCAGAATGTCCTTTCAAATACTCCTCTTCTTCCTTGGTCGAAGGCCGTCCTAAGATGGCATTCCGATGTGGATAACGCCCAAATTGTTGAAGAATGTCCATGTGCATCTTCTCATACTTCAAACGCTTTTCTAAGCCCGGTTGATCAAATAGGCGCAGGGCTTCTTCATGAATGACTAAGGACTCAGAATGCATAAAAGGCATGTAGAAAAATCCTCTTTGTACAACTGGTAGATCCAAGGCTTGCTCTAAGCCTTCTTGGGCCAAGACCAAGGCCAGGGAATCTGTCGCAAAAGCTTGGGCAGTCCCTCGAAAAATATTGCGAGGAATTTGGTCCAAGAGCAAAATCTCTGCTAAACGCCCTTCTGCCGTAGCCCGCCAGTGAAACAATTCCCCACGACTGGCCTTCCAATAGAGTCCCTCAAAGCGCTCCCGCATTTCTTGGTCCAAGGCATCTGATTTTTTAAACCAATCCTCTGGCTTCAACTCTTCAAACCAAAACTGTACTACTTCATTCATACCTTATTCCGCCATAATTTTTTCTTTGGTTTTCTCATCCAAAGAGTCATTCATCCGGCCATACTTGTAACCAGCTAAATCCAAGGCTACATAAGTAAAGCCAATTTTCTTCATGAAGTCATTGATCTTGTCATGCATTTGGATTGCTTCAAGAAGATGGTCTTCTTCCACTTCGATGCGCGCCAAGTCTCCATGCACACGCACACGGACTTGCTCAAAGCCAAGTCCTACAAGGAACTCTTCCCCTTCAAAAACCCGTTGTACATTTTCTGAAGTGATTTTCACTCCGTATGGGAAGCGTGAGGCAACGCTACAAGATGGCACCTTATTCCAATTGGAGACCCCTCTTTCCTTGGCCAATTGACGAATTTCTGTCTTATAGAGGCCGGCTTCTTGCAAGACACTGCGGACACTCGCTTCGTCCCGAGCCTTGATACCAGGGCGAAAATCGTCGATATCATCCATAATATTGCCGTCTACCAATTGCTTAAAGCCCAGTTCTGTAACTGAATCCTTAATAGTTTGGTACATCAATTGTTTGGTGTAATACCAAATATTGGGCGTATTGGCAGCAATCCGTGGATCACTCAATTCTCTCATTTCCAGTCCAAGCACAGGTGCTCCTAGCTGATCGGCCAAGTCGAGCGCTAGATCGAATTCTTCATTTGAAAACATCTCAGAGTTCACGACGGCCGCAATAACATTGTCAGGTCCCAAGGTATCCAAGGCCACCTTCAAGAGATAAGAGCTGTCAATACCACCTGAATAGGTAACGGCTACCTTTCCGATTTTTCGTAAAATATCTTGTAATTTTTCTTCTTTTTCTTTTCTGATTTGTGCTTCTGTTGCCATCTTAGAATAGCTCCCTTCCGATAAATTCTTCAATCCGTTCATTATCCAAAATCACGATCTTTTGCTGTCGAATATCCAAAACACCTTCTCGTTTTAATTCATTGAGAATGCGATTGACACTGTTTCGCGTCGAAATCCCACAAAAACCGGCAATATCTTCATTGGTAATGTTGAAATCAATCAAGAAGCCGTCTTCTTGCTCCACACCAAACAAACTGCTTAGTTTTTGCAAATGAAAACAAACCGCCCCTTTTTTACCATTCATCATCATATACTGCTGAGACTCCATACTTTCAGACAGTTTATTACGATAATAGTCCCTCACATAGTCCTGCAGCTCTTTATGCTCTTTGACAAAATTCCAAAACTTGACCCGAGGAATACGATAAAAACTTGCTTCTTCTGTCTCCACTCGCACATTGAAAGGTGAGTCTGTATAGTTGGACACCTCATCACGAATCAAAGAGACAATGTCAATGGCTTTTAGATAGGAAAAGTTAAACTCACGCCCATCACGCATGATGACACTTGTCTTGACCACACCTTCTTTCAAGATGTAGATGTAATCCTCTTTGATCCCACGATAGGAGAGGTAACTATGGTATTTTTTCTTGACGATCGGCGTTCGCCTCTCTTCCAAAAATTTCACTAAAAATTCTGAATTCACGACGGTTTTTCCTCCCCATCTGCTCTTTCTTGAAATCACACTAATGATACACCTGTTCTTAAACAATATAGTTAACATTTGTTGACATCAATTGATGCACACCTCTTTTTAAAAAGAATTATACTATAAGTATCAGTATTAATAAAGGAGATCGCAAATAATGGTAGAAATTAAATTACCGTACGACAAAAAATCGATTGTTGCAAAGATTCCAGATGAAAACTTTGCAGGATTGTTAGAGTCTAAGGCGGAAAACTTCCATAACCCACTGTCTGAAGAAGAAACTGTTGAACGTTCAATGGACAACCCTATCGGCAGCCCTACTTTGGAAGAACTTGCTAAAGGCAAAAAAGACATCGTGTTGATCAGTTCTGACCACACTCGTCCCGTTCCTTCTCACATCATCACTCCAATCATTTTGCGTCGTATTCGCTCAGTTAACCCTGATGCACGCGTGCGTATCTTGGTTGCTACTGGTTTCCACCGTCCTTCAACTCGTGAAGAATTGATCAATAAATACGGCCAAGAAATCGTTGACAATGAAGAAATCGTTATGCACATTTCAACAAACGACGATGACATGGTTAAAATTGGACAACTCCCTTCAGGTGGTGACTGTATCATCAACAAAATCGCTGCTGAAGCTGACTTGTTGATAGCAGAAGGATTCATCGAATCTCACTTCTTCGCTGGATTCTCAGGTGGACGTAAATCAGTCCTTCCAGGTATCGCATCATACAAAACTATCATGGCGAACCACTCAGGTGACTTCATCAATTCTGATAAGGCACGTACTGGTAACCTTGACCACAATCCAATCCACGAAGATATGCTTTACGCTGCTCGTACTGCAAACTTGGCCTTCATCGTCAACGTTGTATTGGACGGCGAAAAACACATCATCGGATCTTTCGCTGGGGACATGGTTGAAGCCCACAAAGTTGGTTGTGACTTCGTTGCAGACTTGGCACATGTGTCTAAGATCGAAAGCGACATCACAATTTCAACAAACGGTGGTTTCCCACTTGACCAAAATATCTACCAAGCTGTTAAAGGGATGACTGCAGCCGAAGCTTCTAACAAAGAAGGCGGAACAATCATCATGGTGGCTGGATGTGCAGATGGTCACGGTGGAGAAGGTTTCTATCGCAACCTTGCTGACGTAGAAGATCCAAAAGAATTCTTGGAACAAGCCATCAATACACCTCGTTTAGAGACTGTCCCAGACCAATGGACTTCTCAAATCTTGGCACGTATTTTGGTACACCACCATGTTATCTTTGTATCTGACCTTGTAGATCCTGAATTGATCACAGGTATGCATATGGAACTTGCAACTTCATTTGACGAAGCGCTTGAAAAAGCCTTTGCTCGTGAAGGAAAAGATGCTAAAGTAGCAGTTATCCGCGACGGACTTTCTGTCGTTGTTGAATAGAATCAAACATGGATTTTCAACCCAATCTAGAACAGACACTCCGTTCTTTGCAAGCAGGCCATCTCTCAGTTGAGGATGCGCTGGAGCAAATCAACGGGGTTAAAGAACTAGGGTATGCAGCAATTGATACTGACCGGCAACGTCGCAACGGCTTCCCTGAAGTCGTATACGGCGAAGGAAAGACAGTTGAGCAAATTGAAGGAATCCTGCAATTTCTTTCACAAAAAGAATTGCCGATCCTCACAACAAGAGTCTCTCTCCAAAAGGGAGAGGCTCTTTCTCAGCGCTTTCCGACTGGCCACTATTATCCGGAAGCCCGCTGCTTCGTTCTCAACTCTAAAAAGGAAGAAGCCGATCCTGAACACTACATTGCGGTCGTCACAGCAGGGACAAGTGATGTTCCTGTTGCAGAAGAAGCTGCAGTCACTGCAGAAACCTTTGGCCATTCGGTTCGCCGAATCTATGATGTGGGAGTCGCCGGCATCCATCGCCTCTTCAATCGCTTAGAAGAGATCCAAAAAGCCAGTGTGATCATCGTGATTGCCGGTATGGAAGGAGCTCTTGTCAGTGTCGTAGGAGGCCTTGTGGATGTCCCCGTTATTGCCGTTCCGACCAGCATTGGATACGGAAGCAACCTTCAAGGGCTAACAACCTTGATGAGTATGTTGACCTCTTGCGCTTCTGGTGTAACGGTCGTCAACATTGATAACGGATTTGGTGCAGCTTATTCAGCATGTATGATCAATCGACTCAACCACAATCGAAAGGAAAACTGATGACCAGTCTATTTTTAGAACCTTTTTCTGGAATAAGTGGCGATATGCTCAATGGTCTTCTTGTGGACCTTGGGGCAGATGTCGACCTTCTTCACACAAAACTCGAGAAACTGGGAGTGGATGGTTTCCACCTCCACGTTCATCGCGTCGCAAAAAGCGCAATTTGGGGAACTGATTTCGATGTTCACCTTCACCACGGGGAGAAAGATACGGGGATTGAAGGTGATTTTGATCACGATCACGAACATCATCATGATCACGAACATCATCACGATCACGAACATCATCACGATCACGAACATCATCACGATCACGAACATCATCACGATCACGAACATCATCGCGATCATGAACATCATCACGATCACGATCACCATCACGATCACGAACACAATCATCACCATTCCCACGCGGATGCTCGCAGTTATGCGGATATCCACGATCTGATTGCCGCTTCACAGTTGAGTCCTTTTGTGAAACAAAAAAGTCTTGAAGTCTTTCTTGATATCGCAAAGGCCGAAGCAGCTGTGCATAACATGCCTGTCGAACAGATTCATTTCCATGAAATTGGTGCAATTGACTCCATCGTCGACATCGTTAGCTTTTTCATCCTAGTGGAATCGCTCGGTATCGATACGGTTTACTCTACTCCTCTCACTGAGGGAAGTGGGACCATTTCAGTTGCCCATGGAGAAATGCCTGTTCCGGTTCCCGCTGTGATGCAGTTGAGAAAAGGAACGACTATTCCGATTACTCAAGACTTCACAGTTAAAACGGAGTTGATTACTCCGACAGGGTTAGCCCTCCTTAAAGCATTATCCCCAATCTTTGAACCAATCCCCTCTCACCTTTCCATCGAAAGTGTGGGATATGGGTTTGGTAAAAGAGAGACTGGAAAATTCAATGCTTTACGCGGTTCGCTATTGAAAGAAGACACCTCTCACAGCACCACTGTTGTTCATCGCACGGAAGATCAAATTATTGAGATCACCACTACGATCGATGATCAAACACCAGAGCAACTCGGTTATATTATCCACCGTTTCCTGGACGCTGGAGCTTTAGATGTCTACTATCGTAGCGTCGTTATGAAAAAGAATCGCCCTGGCTTTGAATTGATTCTCTTGATTCAAGGAAGTCAGTTGGAAGATTTTTCAGCCCTCTTGTTCAAAGAAACCAGTACCATTGGTTTTCGATACCAACAAGTCGACCGAAAGGTCATGCAACGTCGATTTGAACAAATCGATACAGAATTTGGACCCGTTACGGTAAAAATTAACCAGTACGGATCTACCACTAAAAAAACACTTGAATACGAAGACTGTCAGCGTATTGCTACGGAGATGCAGTTGCCGATTCAAGAAGTTTATCACCAATTACAAAAATACATTTATTAATTTAGGAGACATTAATTAACATGACACATCAATTACTTGCAGAAGTTATGAGTACAGCTTTGATGATTATCTTCGGGGTTGGCGTACACTGTGACGACGTTTTGAAGAAAACAAAATATGCTGGAACTGGACACTTATTCGCGATCACTACATGGGCATTCGGTATCACTGTCTGCTTGTTCGTCTTTGGTGGCGTTTCAATGAACCCTGCTATGGCTTTGCTGAAAGTCCTTCTTGGTAAATTGACAATCGCTCAATTCTTCCCAATTGCAATCGCTGAAATGATCGGTGCCTTCCTTGGTGCAGTCATTGCTTACTTTATGTACGCAGACCACTTCAAGATTTCTGAAGGTCAAATTGATGGTGTTGCTATCCGTAACATCTTCTCAACTAACCCTAACTGCCGTAACCTTCCACGTAACTACTTCGTCGAAGCGTTCGCAACATTTATCTTCTTGACATCTATCATGGCTGCTGAACACGCCAACGAAGCAATGCTTCCATTCACTGTTGGTTTGATCGTTTGGGCTATCGGTATGGGTCTTGGTGGTACTACAGGTTTCGCGATGAACCAAGCGCGTGACCTTGGACCTCGTTTCGCTTACCAAATCTTGCCAATCAAAGATAAAGTAAACAACGACTGGCAATATGGTCTTCTTGTACCAGGTACTGCTCCATTTGTTGGTGCTGTCCTTGCCTTCTTCTTCATCCGTTACTTCCTTGGAATCATGTAATGAGTTGATCGAAGAATCATTCAAAAGCAAGCATCGAAGGGTGCTTGTTTTTTTGATTCCTTCATTTTCCGAAGCCGTCCATAAAATGATATAATGGACAAAGCAAATCATGAAAAAAACAAGAGAAGGAAGAACGACATGACTCATTTTCACACCATTGTCATCGGTGGTGGCCCAGCAGGTATGATGGCGACCATTGCCAGCGCTTCTTATGGCCAACCTACGCTACTGATCGAAAAAAATAAAAAGCTGGGCAAGAAACTTGCAGGCACCGGAGGGGGTCGCTGTAATGTCACAAACAACGGGACCTTAGACGATTTGATGGCCGGTATCCCTGGAAATGGCCGTTTCCTTTACAGTGTGTTTTCCCAATTTGATAATCATGATATCATCCAATTTTTTACCGATAATGGCGTCAAGTTAAAAGTCGAAGACCATGGCCGGGTCTTTCCTGTTAGTGATCAATCTCGCACCATTATTCAAGCCTTAGAAAATAAGATTCTTGAGCTTGGTGCTAGCATTGCCACCAACTGTGAAGTGGTCTCTGTCACCAAGCCAGAAGACGTCTTCATCGTCAAATCAGCTGAAAACACTTGGACAGCTGATAAGCTGATCGTTACGACTGGAGGCAAATCCTACCCTTCTACCGGCTCTACTGGCTACGGACACGAAATTGCCCGTCACTTCAAACATAACATTACGGATCTAGAAGCGGCAGAAAGCCCTCTTTTGACAGATTTTCCACACAAGGCCCTCCAAGGCATCTCTCTGACAGATGTGACCCTCAGCTACGGCAAACACATCATCACACACGACCTTCTCTTTACCCATTTTGGACTTTCTGGCCCTGCAGCCCTTCGGATGTCTAGCTTTGTTAAAGGCGGGGAAATCTTATCTCTGGACCTCCTTCCGACTACCTCTTCTCAAGAGTTAAAAGACTTTCTAGAAGAGCATCGAGAAAAGGCCATTAAAAATAGCCTCAAAGCCCTTCTTCCTGAACGATTAGCTGATTTCTTGGCGCAAGGATTCCCTGAAAAAGCCAAGCAACTCACTCCTCCCCAGACAGAAGAGCTCATTCAAAAGATCAAAGAGCTGCCTATCCCCGTCACTGGGAAGATGTCACTAGCCAAGTCCTTTGTCACCAAGGGTGGCGTCAGCCTCAAAGAAATCAATCCTAAAACCCTAGAAAGTAAGCTCGTTCCTGGACTACACTTTGCAGGAGAAGTCCTCGATATCAATGCCCATACAGGCGGTTTTAATATCACATCCGCCCTCTGCACCGGTTGGGTAGCAGGGAGCCCTCATTACTAAAAAAACGAACTCGATTTGTTCGAGCTCGTCTTTTTATTGTTCTTTGGTTAATGAAAAACGGAAATCATTGTATTTGGTATAGTCAAATTCTGTATTGACAGGCGCTGTGAAAACAATCGGGGTATAATGGCCTTCTTCCAAGACAAAACCTGGCTCCAGTCGGAAGTTGGCCACACCTAGACCTGTGATCCCAGGAAGCAAGGCATCAGCTCCATCCAATCCTTCTGACTCCCAATAGTAGATATTTCCAGTTGCTTGGACAGCTCTTGCCGTATAGGTCGCTGTTCGAGTCGGTTCGCTATCATTTTTGAAGCTAACCACTGTTGTTACATCCCCATTGGCATCGACGGTCATTTTGATCGCATCCGCTTGTGGACTAGATCCTACCCAAGTTCCCACCAGTTCTGCAGGGACAGTAGCTTGCGTCGGAGTAGACGCATTCTCGGTCTTACCAGAGTCTTTTGAAGCTGTCGCGCTACTGGCTTGAGTTGAAGAGCTAGCTGTATCTTTTGACTGAGCAGAAGATGCTGCACTCTTTTTGCTATTACTTTTGGCTTTTTTCTCTACCTTACTGGTAGATGCTTTTGCGGATGAGGAAGCTGTCTTTTTATCCTTAGCACCACAACCACCGAGAGCTAGACCAAGTGAAGCAGCCACCAGAACAGCGGCACTCCAACGGAAGATTGATTTTTTCATACGATCACCTCTTTATCTTTCTGACTCCCATTATACTCCAATTGTTACAAAAATCAAGTTTTTTTGTAACAATTGTAATTTTTTTGTAACATATTTTTGCATTTAAAACACCAATCGTAATAGAGCGATCAAGACAATTCCAAATAAGACAGTTCCCATAAGGTTTTTGTAACGAAAGGCTACAAAGAAGCTAGGAATGGCCACCATAAGGTCCAACCAGTGGAACCGCGGGAGACTTCCCATTTTCCCCTCTACTAAACTCGATAAAACCAAGGCAAAAATAATGGAAATGGGCAGGTATTTGAGAAAGCGGGTCACAGGAGCCGGCAGTCCCTTGTATTTAACTAAGAGGAAAGGCAAGATCCGAGGAATCCAGGTAACGAAGGCTGAGGCCAGAATGGCCATGAAGATATAATTATTCACGCGCATCACAGACCACCCCCACAAAACAGCCGATCAAGGTCGCAGCTAGCACAGCTAGCGGTTGCGAAACAAAAAAGAGTAAGAGAAAGAAACTCACTGCTACTGCTAACAGCACTATGAGCATGGTTTTGGTCTTTTCTGTCAGTTGCATTCCTTGAAACTGGGCTGCAAAAATCCCAATAAACATAGCCACTAAAGCAAAATCAAGTCCATAAGCCTTTGGATCAGGTAGGAGAGATCCTAGAGCTGTTCCGATAACCGTCGCACTGATCCAAGCCACATAACCTACTAGATTGTTCCCATGCATTCAAGGAACTGTAATGGTATCCGTCTTTAACTTCTCACTCAAGTAGACCCCATAACTCTCATCGGTCAGGAGGCTTCCAATCCCGATGGTATGAGCGAGACTAGCATCCTTAAAGTCAGACGACGTATGCAGACTCATCAACATATTACGGAGATTGATCAAACACACCGTCAAGGCCATATTCAAGATCGAAGAATGGGCCGCAATCAGAGAGATCATCGCAAACTGGGCCGCCCCAGCATAGACCAAAACACTCATCAAGGCCATCTCCAAAGGAGAAAGATAGGGAGACGCCACCACACCACAAGCCAGGCCAATACTGATATAGCCCAAAGCCGTCGGAAGTGCGTCTCTCACCCCCTGCCAAAAATCTTTTTCCACTCTCTCACTCCTTTCTGAATCATTGACTTCTATTATAACACAAGAAAAAAGGTTGAAAAGGGACCCATGAGAGACTCAAACGATTCCTACTGCACTTATATTTTAAAATCTTAATTTGCTTTCCAATTGTATATGATAGATAAAATAGTAAGTGTCACAAAAACGATCATAAAAATGATGTAGATAACGAGAAAGAGAAGAGCTAACTTTTTATACAGTTTATCTTTATTGCAAAAACGTTCAACATATGACTCTTCTGGATTTTGAGGATTATACCAGACAGTCATGGTAGATCCTTTAGGAAAGGCTTCTTCTAAAACGTTTGTATAGGAGACCATTGAGTTTCTAGAAATCACTAAATTTTCACTTAAAAGATCCGGTGTATCAGCCACCGCCTTTCGACTCATCCAGGGGGCCGATTTCACCACAGTCCAACGATATTCCAGTTGTCTCTTATATGCTATTCCATCAACAATATATTCTACAATGGGTGGAATCACCTGTTTTGCGTATGCATACCCAACAACTATACCATCAACCCGTTCTGTTGCTAGATTTTTCCTTCTTGCAAAACGCTTAGAAATGTAGGAATAGATGAAGAAAGCAGTTAGGAAATAGATCGACCCGCCCCCTATTGCAAAAAGAAATATAATATATAATGGCATTTTTCTACCTCCTATTTTAAAGAATTTTAATAGCTGTCAAATCTTTCTTACTAACTATTTCCCCACTTCTTGAGATATGATCTCTATCATATCAGGCCATTTAGATAATTGGTAATCAAATTTAAACATAAATATCACTAAAAAACTAATGAGCAAAAAGAGGCCTGCAATGGTTTCATTTCCGATGACAAACAAAAGAATAGCGGCTACAGTTAGGAGTCTAAAAAGATTAAGGATACAGGTAAAGTACACCCTTCGTCTCTTCAAGGACCTGATCAACTTTTTCCCTTGATCCTCCTCTAACTTGGATGGCTGTAATTTCAGACTCGCATGGTAATATCGAATGATCCACGCCGCAAGAAAGTAGGAGAAGACACCTAAAATTGGAATCGTTCCAAGTCGTACCATTTGATTGTCAAATATTCCAGCTTCCGCTAATCCATCCGAAATTTTGTGGATAATAAATAATGTGACTGGAAGCAGTAAATAAGACCAGTTAGTAGGAGAAGATGTTTCTTCTAGTAAAACTTTTTCCTCCCAATCAAAATGGTAATTCTTGTTCTCCCATATTCCTAAATTAATCATTGTTGGCATAATAATCTCTTTTTCATTCTCCTTGTATGTTTTCTAAAAATTCTCTCAGTGCCAATTTGAAACAGATTTACCGTTATAATACTTTTGAATCTCATCGAACTGAGAGATTTTCGTATCTTTATTTTCAATACTCAGTTCTTTAGGCAGGTAAGCATAATCGTACACAGAGGAACCCAATTTAAGAAATTCTGATTCTAGATCTATCAGTTCTTTCCCATTCGTAATGGTACCATTCTCAGAATTGATTACTTTATAAGCAAAAGCATCTGGTTGTGAAAAGAGTTTAAATGCTGTCGGATAAGACGCTCTTAAATTGATATCCCCTTTGAAAGATTTTTCCTTCCAAAAACCATTATCAAATGGAAGAACTCCAGCAGTGTAACCTTTACGGGTAGAAATAAAGAGATACACTCTATTCTTCTCATTTAATTCTTCTTCCGTTGTTTCTTTATCAATTTTAAGTGTTTTAAGATTAAGTAAGAAATAACGATATGTTAGTTGATCATTTATTCTAATAACAACATAATCATTGTTTTCTATCCTTCTTAGAGTTGGCAAGGTTCCAACCAATTCAAAATTATCATTTTTTAAATAGTTAACCATTAATTTCCAAGCATTAACTTCTTTCTTAGAGGCTTTTTTATTGGTTAAATCAAAGACATCTAAATACGAGTATTCATCTGACTTCATTTTTTTAGAGGCAGACACTAGTCTTAATTTCTCCCTCGCTCTAACAAGATAATGTTGATTTACTCTAATCCAATCAGGGGAATTGACTGCTTTTGCTACTTTATTATTTTCAAACTTCCATTCAACTACTATACCATTTTTAGCATGGATAAATTGAAAATCTTTAATATCAGATTTCGCATTATAGACCGAGAATTCGTAGGAATCTTTATCCTTGTCACTTTTTTCAATTTTCTTTTGTGATTCGCATCCTGCAGCCAGTAGCAAACAGACCGCAAAGATAAGCATCGTGCCAATTCTATATTTAGATCTCTTTTCTTTTTTCATCTCTATTCTCTCTTCCACCTCAGTTTTATTCCCTCTATCATACCGAATTTTCTTTCGACTCGCAAATCCGCTACTAGTTGGTGAGATCTCAGTAAAAAAGCCATTGGACCTTGCACATCCAATTGGCTCCTTTTTCTTATTCAATTCCTTCAAAGGCCAAGCTTGGTTTGGCATTGAGGTCCCAGCCTGCAAAGTTTTCTTTGTTCCATTCACTAACACTGGCATAGGCAATCATCCCTGCATTGTCCCCGCAGAGACGCAGAGGCGGAATGATGACCTTGACATCTGTGATGTCAGAAGCCAAGCGTTCACGGAGACCTTGGTTGGCTGCGACTCCACCCGCAACGACTAGAGTCTTGACTGGATATTTCTCCAAAGCCTTCTTGGTCTTGGCCATGAGAATGTCTAAGACGGCTGCTTGGAAACTCGCTGACAGGTCTGCATTGGAGAGACTTTCTCCTTTTTGCTGTGCATTGTGGTGCAGATTGATAAAGGCCGATTTGAGTCCTGAAAAAGAAAATTCCAGATTGTCTTCCTTGATCATGGCCCGTGGAAAATCATAGATATCAGATCCTTGGTGGGCCAGTTGATCAATTTCACGTCCTGCTGGATAGGTCAGGCCCATGACGCGCCCGACCTTGTCATAAGCCTCTCCTACAGCGTCATCACGGGTCTCTCCGACGATCTTATAATCACCCGCTTCACTGACGTAGACTAGCTCGGTATGTCCTCCACTCACCAGCAAGGCTAAGAGCGGAAATTCTAAAGGCTCCACGCTTTGAGCGGCCATCAAGTGCCCCGCCATATGATTGACAGGAATCAAAGGAAGGCCGTGCGCCCAGGCAAAGGCCTTAGCTGCAGCCAAGCCGACTAAAAGGGCCCCAACCAGGCCTGGGCCGTAAGTAACGGCTACAGCGGTGACCTCATCTTCTGTGATCCCTGCTTCTTCTAGGGCTTCTTCAATACATGCCGTGATGACTTCCACATGGTGACGAGAGGCTACCTCAGGCACCACTCCACCAAAACGCTTGTGACTTTCGATTTGACTGGCAATGACATTGGATAAGAGTTGGTCGTCATTTTTCAAGACAGCCACGCTGGTCTCATCACACGATGTCTCAAAAGCCAAAATATATCTATCTTTCATTCGGGTTCCTCTTCATGATCACGGCATCCTCTATCGGATCGTGATAGTAGTTTTTCCTCCGTGCAATTTCTTCAAAGTGCATTTTTTTGTATAGGCCTTGGGCCGGTTGATTGGACACGCGCACTTCTAAGAAAATCTCTTTTTGGTCCGGCAACTGCGCGAGTAACTGCTGAGCTAGGCCTTGCCCCTGAAAAGTGCGCTTAACCGCAATCTGCAAGACCTCTGCTTCATAGAGAGTCTCTTGAATGGCGACAAACCCAAGGACTTGCCGCTCCTCATCCAGGGCTATGAAATAAGTACTTGATGCCTGCTCTATATCGGCTTGGATCTGCTCCAACTTCCAGGGGCTGTGGGTATAGACATCTTCCATCACAGAGAGAATAGCAGCTGCATCCTGAATTCGCCCCTTTTTGATTTCTACTTTGATCATAAACGCTTGATGTAGGAGGTCGTTGTTTCCGCGTGGTCTTTGAGCCAGTTTTCCTCCGCTTCGACCCGTTTCAGATAATTGGGGACAAAATCATGGAGGCTAGCAGGTGCTTGTTTGAGGCCGAGACGTCCGATTTTCACTACATCCGGCAGCGTTTCAGAGCAAGTAGCACTTGGGAGGCTAGAGGCGATCTGCTCCTTAAAAGCCGTGACCTCTCCGACAAAGGTGACCTGCTCACTCGTTGCTGCACGCTCTAGGACTTCCTCAAATGGAAAATGCCCTTCAGGTGCGACCAGCTGATCTTCTTGGTAAAAACCCGCATAGACGTTGTTCCGACGGGCATCCATGATAGGTACTACCAAACCTTCTAGATCATCCGGCACTAGAGCTAAGAGGCTTGAGACCCCGACCAATTCAATCCCTAAAGTATGAGCCAAGGTCTTTGCGGTTGCGACTGCAATGCGCAGTCCAGTATAGCTCCCAGGGCCTTCTGCCACCACGATGCGGTCCAAGTCCTTGGGTGTCAAGTCGATTTGTTGCATCAAAAAATCGATGACCGGCATCAAGGTGATACTATGATTCTTTTTAATGGTTAATGTTGTTTCTGCAAGTAGAGTCTCATCTTCTAAAATCGCTACAGAAAGAGCCTTACTCGAGGTATCAAATGCTAATAATTTCATTTCCTACTCCTCTTGAACTGGATTATATTATACTACAAATTCCCTTCAAATCCCAGCGAAACTCTCCCTTAAAGCGCAGGATTTTCATACACCAGACCGCTCAAAAGCTTCTCTATTATAGGTCTTTGCCCCTCTGACTTTTCCAGTCTATCTTTTACTTACAGGCGAATTTATGATATAATAATAATTAATTGTATCGAATCAGGTCCACTAGTTGCGAGTAGAAAACTCTAGTGATTGCACTCCTTCGCAACTAACAAATGGACCGAAATAATGAAAGGAAAATTACTTCATGATTTACAAAGTTTTTTATCAGGAAACAAAAGAACGGAACCCTCGTCGTGAAACGACGCATGCACTTTATCTCGATATTGATGCACCAAATGAACGCGAAGGACGCATCCAAGCTCGTCAATTGGTTGAAGCAAACACAGATTTCAACATTGAATTTATCACACCACTTTCTGAGCAACACCTTGCTTACGAGAAAGAGTCAGGTGCCTTTGAACTAACGGAGTACTAATCCATGGCCTATACCTTAAAACCTGAAGAAGTTGGTGTATTTGCCATTGGTGGACTTGGAGAAATCGGGAAAAACACCTACGGGATCGAATACCAAGATGAAATCATCATTGTCGATGCCGGGATCAAATTTCCAGAAGACGACCTCCTTGGGATCGACTATGTGATCCCTGATTACTCTTATATCGTTGACAATATTGATCGTGTCAAAGCGGTCCTCATTACCCACGGACACGAAGACCACATCGGTGGGATTCCTTTCCTTTTGAAGCAAGCCAATGTCCCTATCTATGCTGGACCTTTAGCGCTTGCCTTGATCCGTGGAAAATTAGAAGAGCATGGCCTTCTTCGCGATGCCAAACTCTACGAAATCAACCAAAACACTGAGCTTCAATTTAAAAATCTTAAAGCAACCTTCTTCCGTACCACTCACTCTATTCCAGAACCTTTAGGGATTGTGATTCACACCCCTCAAGGAAAGATTGTCTGTACCGGAGACTTCAAATTTGACTTCACGCCCGTTGGGGAACCGGCTGACCTCCATCGTATGGCAGCTCTTGGAGAAGAAGGCGTTCTCTGTCTGCTCTCAGACTCAACCAACGCGGAAATTCCAACCTTTACCAACTCTGAAAAAGTGGTTGGCCAATCCATCATGAAGATCATCGAAGGCATCCATGGGCGCATCATCTTTGCTTCCTTTGCCTCGAATATCTTCCGTCTCCAACAGGCCGCTGAGGCCGCTGTCAAGACAGGTCGCAAGATCGTCGTCTTTGGACGCTCCATGGAAAAAGCCATCGTCAATGGAATCGAGCTTGGCTACATCAAGGTCCCTGCTGGAACCATTATCGAGCCAAATGAGATCAAAGACTATGCGGCCAATGAAATCCTGATCATGTGTACAGGAAGCCAAGGAGAGCCAATGGCAGCCCTCTCTCGGATTGCCAACGGAACGCACCGCCAAGTGCAACTCCAACCAGGAGATACCGTTATCTTCTCTTCTAGCCCGATTCCTGGAAATACAACCAGTGTGAACAAATTGATCAATACGATTTCTGAAGCGGGTGTCGATGTTATTCACGGGAAGATCAACAACATCCATACCTCTGGACACGGGGGGCAACAAGAACAAAAACTCATGCTCCGCTTGATCAAACCAAAATATTTCATGCCTGTCCATGGTGAATACCGGATGCAGAAGATCCACGCAGGACTTGCGCGTGATTGCGGAGTGGAAAAAGACAATATCTTCATCATGAGTAATGGTGATGTCCTCGCTCTTACAGCCAACTCTGCTCGTATCGCAGGAAGCTTCAATGCCCAAGACATCTATGTCGATGGAAACCGAATCGGGGAAATCGGAGCTGCTGTTCTTCGTGACCGGAGAGACCTTTCTGAAGACGGTGTCGTACTTGCCGTTGCGACTGTTGACTTCAAATCGAAGATGATTCTGGCAGGACCAGATATCTTGAGCCGTGGTTTCATCTACATGCGTGAATCAGGAGACCTGATCCGTGAAAGCCAACGCATCCTCTTCAATGCCATTCGTATCGCCTTGAAGAACAAAGATGCCAATATCCAAACCGTTAATGGTGCGATTGTCAATGCTCTTCGTCCATTCCTGTACGAAAGCACGGAACGTGAACCCATCATTATTCCAATGATTCTCACACCAGATGACGAAAATTAAAAAAACAACCAGTTGAGACTATTGTTTCAACTGGTTTTATAGTAACCTTATGAAGATCAAAAAGAGAGTGGCACAGAAATCGGTAATTCGTTAGAATTCGATTTCGTCGTCCCACCTCCGCACAATTGAGTAGGGCTGTAAAAGCTGATGAAATCAGCGTACTAGAGCCCACTCAACCACTGCGTCTTGCTCGACAATCCAAAAATAATTGAGAGGCTAGGACTTTTGTCCTAGCCTCTTTACTCTTGTTTCTTAATAAAGATCTAAATAGTTATCTACTTCCCATTGAGATACGAAGGTCGCATAGCTTGCCCATTCGATTCGTTTGGCTTCAAGGAAGCTGGTGTAGATGTGCTCACCCAAGGCAGCTTTCACCACTTCGTCTTCTGTCAAGGCTTTCAAGGCATTGTGAAGGGTAGAAGGTAGATCTGTGATTCCAGCTGCTCTACGTTCTTCCGGTGTCATCACATAGATATTTTCTTCGATCGGAGCAGGTGCTTCGATTTTATTTTCAATCCCGTGAAGGCCGACTTCAAGCAAGACTGCCAAGGCTACATAAGGATTGGCCATTGGGTCTACGGAGCGCAATTCCAAACGAGTTCCCATACCACGTGATGCTGGCACACGGACCAATGGGGAACGGTTGCGTCCTGCCCAAGCGATATAAACAGGTGCTTCATATCCAGGAACCAAACGTTTATAAGAGTTGACGGTTGGGTTTGTCACTGCTGTAAAGTTGTAGGCATGCTTGATTAAACCACCCAAGAAGTGATAAGCAGTTTCTGACAATTGCATTCCACGTGGATCTTCTGGATCAAAGAAGGCATTGTTGCCATCTTGGTCAAAGAGAGACATATTACAGTGCATACCTGATCCGGCAATTCCAAATTTTGGTTTGGCCATAAAGGTTGCATACAAGCCGTGTTTACGAGCGATGGTCTTCACAACGAGTTTAAAGATTTGGATCTTGTCACAAGCGCGGAGAACTTCGTCATACTTAAAGTCGATTTCATGCTGACCAACGGCTACTTCGTGGTGGCTGGCTTCTACTTCAAAGCCCATCTTGGTCAAGACATTGACGATTTCACGACGAGTGTTATCTGCAAGGTCTGTTGGAGCCAAGTCAAAATAGCCACCTTTGTCGTTTACTTCAAGAGTTGGATCTCCATTTTCGTCCAACTTAAAGAGGAAGAATTCTGGTTCTGGACCAAGGTTAAAGGATTTGAATCCAAGTTCTTCCATATGACGAAGGGCACGTTTCAAGTTGCCACGTGGATCTCCTGCAAATGGTTCCCCTTCTGTCGTATAGACATCACAGATCAAGCCAGCTACGCTACCATTTTCATCTCCCCAAGGAAAGACTGTCCATGTATCCAAATCTGGGTAAAGATACATATCTGACTCGTTGATACGGACAAATCCTTCGATAGAAGAACCATCAAACATGGCTTTGTTTGAAAGAACCTTGTCCAGTTGCTCATCGGTAGCTGGAATTTCGACGTTCTTCATGGTTCCCAAAATATCAGAGAACATCAAGCGAATAAAAGTAACATTTTTTTCTTTTACTTCACGGCGAATATCTGCAGCAGTAATTGACATTTTTGTCTCCTTAAAATAGATTACAAGCTTATGAAATGATCAACGAAATTGACCATATGGCGATGGGGAAGATGTGAAGCGACTTTGCTGAAGAATGTCACGATGAAGAGCCTTACGGATCTCTTCTTGACTGACAACCTTGGTTTGCTCTTGCTCTTTTTCCGCATATTTCTTCTTAATATCCGCAATATTGAAGCCATCTGAGATATAATCTTTGATCTCAAGCAGGCGGTCCATATCGTCCAACGAATACATGCGGCGATTGCCTTCTGTCCGATCAGGAGAAATCAATCCCTGATCTTCATAATAACGAATCTGGCGAGCTGTCAAGTCGGTCAGCTTCATAACACTGCCAATCGGAAAGACTGCCAGCGAGCGTCGTAATTCCTTTTCCTTCATACCATTCCTCTTTCTATTCTATTATATCGAAAAAAAAATCTATGTCAAGATTAAATGTTATATAATCTTACATAGGTTTTTTGTGTTTCTTGAGAAAATCGCGAATGCGATCCACATCCGAATTGACCAAAATCGCAACGAAAACGCCAATAAAGGTCTCAAATATTCGGGCAAAAACATACAAGAAGGTTTCTCCGTTAGGAATCGAGAGGGTAATGATCAGCATTGCCGAAACTCCTCCGATAATTCCTGCTTTGTTATTCATAGCGACATTTGTCATAATGGTTAACATGGTCGCAATAGGTACAAAAATCAGAGTCACCCAATACGCCCCATGAAAGAGCGTTTTTAAAAGGAAGAACAATACGGCATAAAAACCTCCGATACTGTTGCCCATGACACGCGAAGCCCCGAAGTGGACACTCTTATCAAAGTCTTCCCTCAAACTAAAAACAGCTGTCAAAGTCCCGATTTGAAGGCCTCGCCAACCAAATATTCCAAAAATAAGTAGTACAATAAAAACGGCAATCCCTGTTTTAAAGGTTCTCATCCCCAAACGGAATTTGGACCAATCAAATTTGTGTCGTTTAAAGTAATCCATGGTCACCTATCTTTCTATTTCTATTATTCTACCATATTTTCAGAAAGGAGAGAACAGATATCAATAGAAAGAAAAAAAGAGAGTGGGACAGAAATCGGTAATTCGTTAGAATTCGATTTCGTCGTCCCACCTTCGCACAGTTGAGTAAGGCATCTTTGGAACTTGAAAAGCGAACAAATACTTAGGAAACTTGCTTAGCAAGTCCTATCTACCACCTCAAAGCAGTGCTTTGAGCACTCAACCACTGCGTCTTACTCGACAATCCAAAAGGCTAGGACTTTTGTCCCAGCCTCTTTCATTCTATTTAGATTATTTGTCTGTAAGAGCAGCCAATCCTGGAAGTTCTTTACCTTCAAGGAGTTCCATAGAAGCACCACCACCAGTAGAGATCCATGAGAATTTGTCTGCACGGCCAAGGTTGATCGCAGCCGCAGCTGAGTCACCACCACCGATAATTGATTTAACGCCTGGTTGTTTCACGATAGCGTCCATCACACCGATTGTACCAGCTTGGAAGTCAGGGTTTTCAAATACACCCATAGGTCCGTTCCATACAACTGTTTTCGCACCAGTCAATTCTTGGTCGAATTTAGCGATTGATTTAGGACCGATATCAAGACCAAGGAATCCTGGGTCTACTGCTTCACCTTCAGTGTCTTTCACTTCAGTGTAGTCAGCAAATGCGTTCGCTTCTTTTGAGTCAACTGGCAAGATCAATTTGCCGTTTGATTTTTCAAGAAGAGCTTTCGCCACATCCAATTTGTCTTCTTCTACAAGTGAGTTACCGATTTCGATACCTTGTGCTTTGTAGAATGTGTAAGTCATACCACCACCGATAAGAACTTTATCAGCTTTTTCAAGCAAGTTTTCGATAACACCGATCTTGTCAGATACTTTAGATCCACCAAGGATGGCTACGAATGGACGTTCTGGAGCTTCAACTGCTTCTTTGATGTAAGCAATTTCGTTTTCAAGAAGGAATCCAGCAACAGCTTTATCAACGTTTGCAGAGATACCAACGTTAGATGCGTGTGCACGGTGAGCAGTACCAAATGCATCGTTTACGAAGATACCATCTCCAAGTGATGCCCAGTATTTACCAAGTTCAGGATCGTTTTTAGATTCTTTCTTGCCATCAACATCTTCGAAACGAGTGTTTTCAACCAAGAGAACTTGT
>JAGZKI010000041.1 GCA_018365265.1 Streptococcus parasanguinis
GATTGGATAGTGGGTACGTGTATGGTCATAAGTCCCAAAGTCGAGCACTTCGTATCCTTTTGATTTCAAAAAATCAGAAACAGCCATTTTTTCATTTGTCACAATGTGATCACAACCAATTGCAATTCTCATTTGAATTCTCCTCTCATTAGCACATCTTATTCAACATATCAACACGGATTTGGTGACGGCCGCCGTCGTATTTACCATTGACGAAGCCTTTGGCAATGTTTTTCGCCAATTCATCCCCAACAATTTCAGCTCCCATGGTAATCATTCGAGAATTGTTGTGTCCACGTGTCATATAAGCAGAACGTTCATCTGAAACTTCTGCTGCCACCATTCCTTTGATTTTAGTCGCAACCATAAATGGACCAGCTCCATAAGCATCAATCACGATTCCAAGATTTTGATCGTTTTTGTTCACTTCGCTCGCAACTGCAAGTGTCACATCTACAAAATCTTGACCTTCAGCGGTTACATCTACAACATCGAAGTTTTCTTTTACAAGAAACTCTTTCACGAGATCTTTTAATCTTAATCCTGCAGCATCTGCACCAATTACAATAGACATGTCCTGTCCTCCTTTTGTTTGTTTCAGCAAATATTCCTGTTGTTAATTTTTCACAAAGAAACATTTTCTTACTTTTGATATTATATTACACCTATTTTGAACGAAAGTCAACATTAAATTGTTTATTTTCGAACATTTTTTAAAAATAAAAACACCATATCTAGAAAAGATATGGTGTCAGTTTTCAAACTACATGCAACGATTATTTTGCATTTGCAGCATATTCTTCGTTACGTTTGATCATTTGTTTTCTGTACCAAGCGAAGATTCCGATATAGAATGCCAAGAAGACAACTACACCAAGGATAGCTTTGATATCACCAGTTGTTGCGTTACCGATTGTCCAACCGAGCAATTTTTCAACTGGTCCTTCAAGAGTTGAGTGAGTGATCAATTGAGTAGAAGCTACCCCTTTAGGGAAGGCATCAACACTCTTAGCCAATTGAGTTGCAAATGGTGCAATCAATGTACCTGAAAGAAGGAAGAGTGGCAAGAGAAGGCTTCCGAAGATGATCATACGGATCAATTTACCGCGTGTTACAACCAACAAGGCTGGAGTTACACCCATAGCGATGATACCAGCAAGTGGCAAGATACCATTTCCGACTTTAGAAAGAAGCACTGCTTCGATCAACATGATTGGTGCAAGTACGTTGGCACAAGCCCAGATTTCAGCACGACCAGCGATAAATGGCCAGTCCAAACCGATGTTGAATTTACGTCCTTGAAGACGTTTCGTAGCAACGTTTGTAATACCTTGTGACAATGGTTCTACCGCTGCGATGAACCAAGAACCGATCAATGAGAACAATTCCAAGCAGACACCGGCAGTCAAACCAAGGCTCAACCAACCTTTAATAACTAATTCCCATTTGTCAGCATCTTGCACACCAGCAACTGGATGTGGAGTACCCATGATACCGATGACGATACCAAGAAGGAAACCGATGAAGAATTTAGATCCCCAGAAACCGATCTTCTTGTTCAATTTAGCAGCGTCGAAGTCGTATTTGTCAAGACCTGGGAAGAATTTGTCAAAGATTTTATCCAAGACCATGATGATTGGGTTCATCATGTAGTTCATGTGAGTAGATGTCATAGGTGATGAACTTGGTGCATTCAACAAATCATCAAATGTTGGTTTCATCAAGTCTGAGTTGATGATTTTCATAACCCCTACAAGGACAACGGCAAGAGTTGCAACGAAAAGTGAAACTCCTTGGCTGACACCGTTATTGTCAGCATACCATTTGATCAAAAGACCAGTGATAGACAAGTGCCAGATATCGAAGATATCGACGTCAAGTGTATCCGTTTTCTTGATCGCAAGCATGATAACGTTGACGATCAACATAATCAACAAGAAGTAAAGTGTCCAGGCAGACCCCCAAGTAATGGTCGCAAGAGGCGCCCAACCAACGTCTGTGATATTCAATTGAATACCAGTATTCTCAACGAATTTTGCAAGAGATGCTGAGAAAGCTCCATTCAACATACCGATGATAGCACCGATACCAGTAAGGGCGATGGCAAGTTTAATACCACCTTCAAGGGCTTTAGAGAATTTCACTCCAAATAAGAGAGCCAATAAAGTCAAGACGATCAACATGATGATCGGAGCACCCATGTCTAGGATGGGTTTGAAAAATTTATTGGCAAAATCAATAATGCCATTCATAATAAATCCTCCCGATTTATGAATTTTTTGTAATTTACAGCAGAAAGTGTTCCCAATTTTATAATTGGATAACGCTTACAATCACGTTTAAAAAAATATTAACTTAATCCATGTTCTTTAATGGCAGCTTCGATGTTATCGAAGACTGGCGCACTCATCGCTGGAATACGGAACAAGATTGGTCCTGCTTCTACCACTGGAATACCAGGATCGAATCCCAAATCAGTTGCAGCAATTGGAGTAAAGATGTCATAACCAGAAATCAAATCTTCATTGACGTCTTTGACCATGACAGCGTCACAACGCACATCATAACCACGGTTTGACAACTCTTCTTCCAACGCATTCTTAATTTGGTGGCTAGAGTTAACGCCTGCACCACAGGCAGCTAAAATTTTAATCATTTGGATGTCCTCCATTATAAATATTTACGAATGTTTTAGGAAATAGTTTCCGTAATGTATTGATAAAGCTTATCTTCACTATCTAATTTCGATAGAGCTTCGAGATTTCCATTGGATGTAAAGAAATCCATCAGCTGGGCCAAAATATTGGTTTGGCTTGAGCTCGTATTATTGATAATAAAGAATAAGAGTGAAACTTGAACTTCCTTATCTGGAGCAATCATATTATGGAAAGTTACGGGTTGATCCAAACGAACCACGACCACATTCTCAGTGAGATTATGGACAATGTCTGTATGCGGGATCGCCACATTTGGTAAGTCCTTACCAAGAAATTCCATGTCTAATCCAGTCGGGAAAGACTTTTCACGCTCAATCAAAGCGGAACGATAGGTTGGTGTCACAATCTGTCGCTCTTCCAATAAGCTTGCTACCTGCTCAAAGAGATCTGTTTGATCCTTGGCATGTAGGCAAAACACAAGATCTTTGTTAAAGAGTTGATTTAATCCCATTGTTGCCACCTCCTTATCTAACTATTTATTTATAGCTTCAGTATATCACTATATTGATTGATTGTCAATCATTTTTTGTCTAAATTTGTTTAATTTTGTTTGTACATTACTCTAAAGCGCTTTCTATCCGTCATTTTCCAACATCATTAAATCAGTAAAAAGTGGTCTCTTTTTTGAGACCACTTTGTTTTATATGATTTTCGTATACAAGCCGTATTTGTCTTTGATCTTCTTTGGAATACTATCATCGGTAATAATGGCATTCAGATCTTCCACACGATAGAAACTGTAGAAAGAATAGCTATCAAACTTACTGTTATCAGCAACCACATATTTCTCAATTGCATTGTTTAGAATAATGGCATTACCATTTCCTTCTTCTTCATTGGCTGTGGAAACATGATGCCCATCGATGCCATTGACCCCTATGAAGGCTTTAGAAACCTTGATTTCTTTCAAGAGTTTATTGGCAAATTGACCGACAAAGGTTTGTGTCTTTACCCGGTAGCGACCACCAACTAAGATCAAGTCATAATTTGGGAAATCCTTGAGCTTCTCAAAAATAGGCAGAGAGTTGGTGACGATGCTAATTTCTTTCCCTTCTAAATAATCTCCGATAAAGTCTGTTGTTGTACCAGACCCAATAAAGACGGTATCTCCGTTTTCGATCAAGTCTGCACATTTTTTGGCAATGGTTCGTTTCTCATCAATATTGATCAGATTTTTCTCACTGTGAGAAGCTTCTAATAAGCTATCTTTGACCTTTTTGTGGGCCCCACCATGTACACGAACTAAAAGACCTTGTTTTTCAAGATCGATCAGATCGCGACGAATGGTCATGTCTGTCACTCCAAAGAGTTCCTTGAGCTCTTTGACCGATACCACACTTTTTCGATCCAGTTCCTGAAGAATTTCAACATGTCTGCTATCTTTCATGGTACTACTTCCATTCCTACTATATTTGTCTCTATTATACTACATTTTTCAAAAAACACAAATTCAAACATTATATTAACAAGAGTAAACATGATATTTTTATAATAGATAAAAGAAAAAAGCCTTCCGTCAATCCGGAAAGCTTTGATATATGCTATTTCTAGCTTCCTCACCTTTGGATCAAGGCTCGGGATAAAAAGGTTCACTGAACCTTTTTATTTTGCGATTGGGTAAACAGAAACTTGTTTTTTATCGCGACCTTTACGTTCGAAGCGTACTACGCCTTCAACTTTTGCGAACAAAGTATCGTCTCCACCACGTCCAACGTTCACACCTGGGTAGATGTGAGTACCGCGTTGACGGTAAAGGATAGATCCACCTGTTACAGTTTGTCCATCAGCTGCTTTAGCTCCAAGACGTTTTGCTTGTGAATCACGTCCGTTTGATGTAGAACCTCCACCTTTTTTGTGGGCGAAAAGTTGCAAGTTAGCAAGATTCAATTTCAACATAATTGTTTTCCTCCATGTTAGTTTTCTGTGATAACTCTTGTTTGGACGAACTCTGAAGAGTTCTCCGATAAGTTTGCCATCCCTAAGAAAAATGATTCAAAGAATAGTTGGGTCATTTCTCTTTGATGTGGTGGAATATCTGTCGGGATTGTGACCCGAAGGAAGCCACCTTCTTCTTCGTTTAATTCTAGATCCGGTTCGTAGCCTGCAAATTTCTCAACAGAGTTGACAAAGTTAATGGCTAGAGTCGAAACCGATGCACACACGACATCAAAGCCGTATTCACCGCTTCCAGCGTGCCCAGTGATTTCTGCACTCCTCAGCTCGCCATCTTCGGCTCGTTCAAAGACTGCTTGTATCATGTGTTCTCCTAAAAATTAAGCGTTGATAGCGTTGATGACAACTTTAGTGTAAGGTTGACGGTGACCTTGTTTACGGTGGCTACCTTTTTTAGGTTTGTACTTGTAAGTAACAACTTTCTTTTGTTTTCCTTGTTTTTCAACAGTTCCAACAACAGTAGCTCCTGAGACAAGTGGAGTTCCGACAACAGTGTTTTCACCACCAACAAGAACAACTTCGTTAAATGTAACTTCTTGACCAGCTTCAACGTTCAATTTTTCAACGTAGATAGCTTGACCAACTTCAACTTTAACTTGTTTTCCGCCAGTTTTAATGATTGCGTATGTGCTCATTATGCACCTCCTATGTATTTTTGGGTTTCCCCGTATTTTTGTGAAGACTCGCCTAGCATCGTGGGACGAACCACTTACTCTCATGGAAATGAGCGACGATGTTCGAGCGGTTGCACAGGCATGTGCATAGTCAACTCTCTAAGTATATCACTTCTATCAGACAAAGACAAGTATTTTTGCGCTTTGAAAGCGAATTTTCTTTGAAAAATCTATTTTTTGTATCTTGTAATTTAAGATCGCATTCAAAACCGGCTTTCATCTACTTATCCTTAAATTTAAAGTCATTGAAGCTCATTTTGGCTTTAGACGAATCGTTCATCCCCTTCATTTTTTCTTCTTGTTCCTTAGTAATTTTTATCGGAATCGCTGCAGCAGTATTGGGTTTTAACACACCCGATTCGCTCACTTCATAGTCAACTGTGACATCTTTAAAAAGTGGCTCCCCATCATATTCCAAATTCAGGACAAAGGATCCATCACGATCGATGGTTGTGGTGGTACGATTCACAATAAAGAATAAGGCGAAGCGGTTTTCCTCATTTCCAAAGGTATATCCTGGGAAAAAGACAAATAATTTTCCAGCTTCTCCAAGCGTTGGATGTTCCTTGATAAATTTCTCAGACGCTTCCAAGACTTCGTTGTCCTGGTCTTTATACTGCTCGGCCCTGACAAATGTGAGGGGTTCTTTTTTTCTACTGCTTGATTGGCTAGTCTTCTCTTCTTTTTTCGGGCCAGTAAACGATACTTTGACACAGCCTGTCAACAGAAGCAAGCTTGTCATTAATACGATAATTTTTTTCATCTTGTCTCCTTTAAGTTGGGTAGAAAAAGAGGCTGGATACTCCCAGTCTCTCCTATAGCAAATCCTCGATCAGGTCATCGACCTCATCTTTTTCTGCTTTTGGTGTGATCTCTGTTACGACGATACCCGCTACCGCACGCTCAACCAAAGCTTCCACATCCATCCGTTGCTCATACTGCTCCGCATTTTTGAGTTTTGGATTGGTCTTTGGACGATCCGGTGCAAAGATGGTACAACAATCTTCGAATGGCTGGATAGAGATTTCAAAGGTATCAATGGCTTGGGCAATATCGATGATTTCCAACTTGTCCATGGTCACCACCGGACGGATAACCGGCGTATTGGTCACTGCATTGATGGCCTGCATACTCTCTAAGGTTTGGCTAGCCACTTGTCCCAAGCTTTCACCATTGATAATCACCAAACCACCGCGAACCTCGCGAATGCGGTCTGTAATGCGCATCATAAAGCGACGGGTCAAGGTCATGAGGTAAGCTTCTGGCGCTTTTTCCTTGATTTCCTCTTGGATCTCTGTGAAGGGCACCTCGATAAATTGGATATTGCCACCAAACTTGGTTAACTTCCGTGTTAAATCATGGGCTTTTTTAAGAGCTCCTGGGCTGGTATAAGGTGGGCTAGCAAAGTGAACCGCCTCAATGTCCACACCCCGCTTCAAGGCGAGGTAGCCAGCTACTGGAGAGTCGATCCCACCAGAAAGCATGAGCATGCCCTTGCCAGATGTACCAACAGGAAGGCCGCCTGCTCCCTTAATAGTTTCATAAGAAATATAGGCTGCTTCTTCTCGAATTTCAACTTGCAAGTTGATATCTGGTTTTTTCATCTGAGCTTGAATCGTTGGGAGCGCTTCAAAGACCGCACCTCCCAAGGTTTGGTTGAGCTCGCGACTATCGAGTTCAAAGGTATGGTCACTGCGCTTACTTGAGATTTTAAAGGTCAAGCCGTCCTTGTAAATCTCCTTCATGATCTCTTGCACTGCCGCTTTCAAGGCTGGTACTGATTTTTCAATCTTGTAAACAGGTGAAAAATTTTGGATTCCAAAAACCTGCTTGAGGGATTCAGCTACTGGTTCATAATCTGTCCCATGTAGATAAGCATGCGCCCGATCACGGTCCGCTGTCACTTTTACAGCTGGATAAATAGATAAAACATCTTGAATATTATTGCGAAGTTTATTGATGAAACGCATGCGGTTCTTTCCTTTAGTAGAAAGCTCTCCATAGCGAATCATAATTTCTGAATAGGTTAAGGTCATGTTGATTTCCTTCTAAAATTAACGTACTTTTCGTGTTTGTTCGTAAATCAGTTTGAACTTGGTCAAGAATTGCTCTACTTGGCTCATGTCATTTTCAAGATCGAGACTCAAGCGAACAGCTGTCTGTGCAATGCTCTTGTCCACTCCCATGGCAATCAAGGTTCCAGCTGGCTTACCAGCTTTGGACGAGCAGGCACTGGTTGTCGAGATGTAAATATCAAACTCTTCAAAGGCATGGACCACTACTTCTCCACGAACTCCTTTGATCCCGAAAGTCAAGATGTGAGGCGCAAAGTGATCCTCACCAGAAAAGATGGTGACATCTGGATAGTTGGCCAATTCTTTGCGGATGACTTCTTTCATCTGCTGGGTCTTGCTGGCAAAAGCTTCTTGGTTTTCCATGGCTAAGCGTAGGGCTTTTGCTGTTGCTGCGATACCTGCCACATTCTCAGTTGTCGAGCGCATTTCTTTTTCTTGACCACCTCCGGTTAAGAGAGGGGTGATCTTTTTACCTTCTTTGATATAGACAAATCCAACTCCGCGAAGTCCATGGAATTTGTGACTAGAGAAGGTCGCAAAGTCCACGCGCTCTGGTAGATAAACTTCTGTTGCTACCTTTGCCAAAGCTTGAACCGCATCGACATGGAAACTAATAGTTGGGCGATCTTCCAGAAGAGCCGCGATGTCATGGATGGGCTGGATGGAGCCAATCTCATTGTTGACGGCCATGACAGAGACCAAGGTCGTATCCGGACGGAGAAGGTTAGCCAAGGCATCCACCTTGACAAAGCCACGCGCATCCACTGGAGCGTAACCCACTTCGAATCCCTGCGTCTTTAACCAAGCAGCCGATTCCTTGATGGCAGGATGCTCGATGTCAGAGACAATGATATGCTTGCCATAAGGAGCTTTCTCAAAGGCGACACCCTTGAGGATCCAGTTGTCCCCTTCTGTCCCACCAGACGTGAAGTAAATTTCCTCAGCTTTCTTGGCAATTAGCTCCGCAATTTGTTTCCGAGAAGCTTCCAAAATACGAGTAGCTTGACTACCAAGATTGTGCAAACTTGAAGGGTTGCCCCAGATCCGAGTCGCTACTTCTGTATAAGTTGCAAGGGCTTCTGGATAGGGTTTAGTCGTTGCTGAATTGTCAAAATAGATCATGTCCTACGCATCCATCACTTTCTTTTTACGTAACTTCTATTTTATCATTTCTAACCGCTTGGGACAAGGATTTGATAAAGAGAGATGTGGCAAAATCACTCTATAAAAATCAGTTCTTTTTAGACATTTTTCAGAAAATGACTTATAATAGGAAAGTGTTAAAAAACAATTTTTGATAGAAAGAGAATGAACATGTCACAATATTCAAGAAGTAACAAAAACCAAAAACCTGAGGAAAAAGCAGATACAAGACCATCTCGCGGTGAGAAAGTCAAACAAGGTTTGTCCGTATTTCAAACCGTTGTAGCTACGATTGCCAGTCTCTTAGGGATTATCGTCACTTCCTTTACCATTATGAGCCTGCTCAATAAAGACAATCAAAAAACAGAAGACAAACCATCTAGTAGCACCAGCGTCGTCGTGGTTCACGATAAGGGATCTGACTCAAGCGCTACCAATACAGATGCTAACACCAATACACAAACCAATTCAAGCAATACAGAAACAAGTTCACAAAAAGAAACCGATAGCTCATCCGCTACAGAATCTAGTTCGTCTGCCGCACAAGACCAAAGCTCCACAGCAACAGACAGTGGCGCAGATACAGCATCATCCGGAACCAACTAAAAAATCAGTAAGGACAACCTTACTGATTTTTTTTATCTTTCGATTCCAGCTTTTTCTGACTTTTATAGAAAGCATCTATCTCATTGTCATACTCCCATTTGAGCTTTGAACGCTCTTCCTGGATTTGATCCAATTGTTCAAATGGAAAGTTTTTGGGCCTATATCTGTAAGCTGATTCAGCTATTGAAGAATATAGATTGTCAAAACTGCTCAAATTCCAATTACTCAAATAATCTACCCCCTATTCCAATGTCAGATCCTATATACATCTCATCTAGATTCAATGTATTGTCATCATTAATTGGAATATCTACTCTCCAACCCGATTCTTCAATATGATTTATACGTCCATAAACATTCATATAATATTCAGGAGTTGTCAGTCCACCATCACCCCATTGTGTCTGATCCCAATCAATCTGAACGGATTCAACTTTTGAATTTTGTGCTTTGACTAAATCAATAACCTTCTGTTCGTGTTCTTTTAGGTAGTCTAGTTGCTTTTTCTTTATAGTTTCTTCATCTTCCTTTAGGGCTTTCGTAGATGAAGAAACATTCGTTTTATCTTGCTTGGTATCATCTTTCCGCTTCACGGTACATCCTCCTATACTTAGGAGCGCTACAATTGAAGCAACTATTATCATGATTTTTCGACTTTTCATGAGTCCTCCTATCATTCTGTACAGATTATTCTCTATAATTGGAAACTGGATAAATGTTATTCCGATATTCTAGCATTTATAGTTTGAAAAACAAGCTATCACACTAGATCGAGCTTTTTAAAACATGAGTTAATGATTTCTTTACCTTTAATCATCAAAATTTTAAATTAAAGAACTATGAGGTAAGTGACAATTTGCACTATTGTTCTATTTCAAACTCATAGGACATTTTTTCCCATCCTTTAAATGCCAATTACTCAAGTAATCTTCCCCCTATTCTAATGTCGGATCCTAGATACATCTCATCTAGATTCAATGTATTGTCCTCATTAATTGGGATATCTACTCCCCAACCCGATTCTTCAATATTATTTATACGTCCATAAACATTCATATAATATTCGGGAGTTGTAAGCCCACCATCACTCCATTGTGTCTGATCCCAATCAATCTGAACGGATTCAACTTTTGAATTTTGTGCTTTGACTAAATCAATAACCTTCTGTTCGTGTTCTTTTAGGTAGTCCAGTTGTTCTTTTTTTATGTCTCCTTCTGGTTTTTGTACGACTTTCTTTGAAGATGGGGTCGTTATCTTTTGTTCGGGTCTTTTGGTCAGGGGCATGATTTTTCCTCCAAGAAAAACCAGTCCTAGGATCGGTAACAAAATAATCAAAAATAGTTCCATTTGTCTCTTCATTCAATTCCCTCCAATCTACACACTTTTAATTGATCCATCAACTTATTTATTCGAAAATTCTTCCACCTATCATTTCTGGATCTATTATGGACTCATAGCTCAAATATTTTTTGAATCCTTTCCTCTTAATAGGTAGAATGATCTGTCGATTTAATTAAGGAAAATTCGAACCAGAAATTGAATCAATTGAAATTGGATTCTCAACATTTGGTTTTGGGACAATAAAAAATAAATAACCATTGAGTTCCTTATCATTTGCCCCATAGACCTTTAAACGAATGTCAAACCCAGATTCCGTAAAAGAACCACTATCTCCTACTTTCACGCTATCCCAATCATACTTGACTCGAACAACTTCTGGATCATTCGACTTTATGTAATCCGTAATTTCGGACTCATGTTTTTTTAAAAAGTCGACTTGCCTTTGAGTAACAGTTGCTGTATCTTCTTTAGTGGAGGAAGAAACATTAATTTTATCTTGTTTCATCTGTTCTTTTGGTTTTACAGTACAGCCTGTGATGATGAGCAATGCGACACATAAAGCAAGTAAATTGAAAATCATTTTTTCTTGTCTCTTCATAAATCCTCCTTACAGGCTTTGAATCTTCCAGTTCTTACTCAATATAATCACCCTTAATACTAATATTATAGCCCATACTGAAAGTCATCTTTTGATCAGAATCAAATATAACATCCACCCTCCATCCTGAATCTTCTAGCTGATTGACGGTACCAAAAATTTCTATGACCTCATCTCCACCTTGTGGTGTCCCATTTCCACCATCAATCCATTGCGTTTCGTCCCAATAAATCTGAACAGATTCAACCTTTGAACTCTTCGATTTCACAAAATTGACTATTTCTTTCTCGTGCTCTTTGAGATAAGCGAGCCGTTTTTGTTTGATCACTTCTATATCTTCATCTTCTTTGGTGGAGGAAGTGGTGACAGTTTTTGCTTGTTTCGTATGAGCTTTTTGTTTTACAGTACAGCCTCCAATGCTTGTAAAAATAAGCATTAAAGCTATTACCTTAAGTGCACATTTCATTTTACTTTTCATTTTCCTCCTAACACTAATACTTCTATTTACTTAGGAAAAAATTTTCCAGCCACCATTTTCCTCGATATAAATATCATTTAGCATCCCCATTTTTTTGATAGTTGGTATGCTATTTTGATCTTCTAGGTAAAAATCAACGGAGAATTTTGTGTTTTTTAATTGATTAATTTGACCAGAAATAGATAAATTGTATCCACCACCCTGAGGTGTTCCATTCCCAGACTCTTCAATTACCATATTATTCCAATCAATCTGGACGGATTCGATTTTCGGACTTTGAGCTTTCACAAAATCAACAATTTCTTTTTCATGTTCTTTCAAATAGGCGAGCTGTTTTTGTTTAATGGCTTTTTTATCTTCTTTGGTTGATGAAGACGTGACAGTTTGCGCTTGTCTGCTCTTTTCACGTTCTTGCTTCACACATCCTACTAGACATCCAATTGTTAAAATGAAAGCAAGTGCAATCATCAGATTGTTTATTTGTTTTTTCATAATTTTATTTCGTTTAAAAGCGATTCCTCTATTGCATCTCTCATAGTCTAACGGACGGATCATTTCTTTTCTACCCGATACAAACTATCAGAACCAATTGAATCTATTTTAGGCATCTTATTTTCGTCTAACGTAAAATTCAGGCTAAAATTTGTTAGATCACTTCCATTGGCATAACCATAAACTAATAGTATTTCGTCACCTCCCTGAGGTGTTCCATTACCTCCTACAACTGTTTTAATACTGTCCCAGTCATAAGACACCTGATGAATATTGGCATTATGTGCTTTCACATAGGCTGTCATTTCTTGCTCGTGTTCTTTCAGATAGGCGAGCTGTTTTTGTTTAATGACTTCTTTATCTTCTTTGGTTGATGAAGAAGCGATGTGATTTATTGGTTTTGTCTGTTCTTTTGGATTTCCAACACACCCTCCAAGGCTTAAAAATCCAGCAATGGCAACAACTGTTACCATGATTTGTCTTGTTTGTAATTTCATAGCTTTTCCTTATCCAAATTACTCAAATACTTCTCCCCCAACACCAAAACCATTGCTTAACATCATAGTTTTTAGATCAGGCATTTCATTATGAATCTCAATTGTGACATTCCAACCAGAATTTTCAATATGATTAAAGCCACCATACAACTCGATGATCTCGCCACCTTTTTGAGGAGTTCCGTTGCCTGCTTCGCCCCATCGAATATCACTCCAATTAACCTGAACGGATGCTATTTTTGAATTTTTTGACTTCACAAAATCAACAATTTCTTTTTCATTTTCTTTCAAATAGGCAATTTGTTTTTGCTTCGTCGCTTCTTTATCTTCCTTGGTTGTCGAAGGGGTTGCAATGTGTGCTGGTTTCGTTTGCTCTTTTGATTTTATGGTACATCCTCCTATACTTGCAAGGAGAGCTAAGGTAGTGATTAATTTAAACGCCGTTTGTTTTATCATGTGCTATCTTTCTCTAAACCAATTTTTTTCAAAATGCATTGTACTTACTTAGGAAATAGGCTTTCCGTCAATCGTAGGTTCATGAAGCATAAACATTTCTCGCATGTTAATTGATTGATCATCATTAATTGGAATATCCACTCCCCATCCTGAGTTCTCGATATGATTAATGCGACCAAAAACATTCATATAATATTCGGGAGTTGTAAGCCCACCATCACTCATCTGAGTTTCATCCCAATCAATCTGAACGGATTCTACTTTTGGATTTTGAGCCTTCACAAAATCGACGATTTCTTGCTCATGTTCTTTGAGATATGCTACTTGTTCTTTTTTTATTTCTTCTTCTGATTTCTGTACGACTTTCTTTGAAGATGAGGCCGTTATCTTCTGTTCGGGTCTTTTGGTTATATGCATGATCTTTCCTCCAAGAAAAACCAGTCCTAGGATAGGTAAAAGAATAATCAAAAATAGTTCCATTTGTCTCTTCATCTCTTCTACTCCAATCGTTCATTTCATGACTGAATGGGCCAGTCACTTTCCTTACTATTATAGCATCTTTCATTTGAATCTCAATCTAACTCACTAGTTAGAGACTTTTATAAGGCAATCATAAAAGAACTTGCGAGGTTCTCCTAGAATATAAACAATCTTTTTTTTACAAATAACAACCTAAGTGATGCTAAAAATTCAAATGTTGCATTTTTGTAGTGTATCTAAATATATAATGAAACTTTCCGTCGTGAGAAAAGTGCTAGAAACACGATGGTTTCTAGCACTCGGGAGTTTTGAAACTTTAGGTTCAAAACTAATTGAACACGGGCAGCGGATTGTGTCAAAAAGATAAGTTTTCCTAGAAACAACAGATTCTGCGTCAAACTTTCTATTTTGACTTTATCCGCGAACACCCTTTGTATCTTTGATAAGTCATGGAACTTCCTGGATTGCTGAAATCATCCACAGGATAATTTCACCTAACGTCCGTATTCACTTAAGGAAAGTTTCTAAGAGGAGTTTATCTTCAATCAAAAAGGAACCCGAAGGTTCCTTTTGTGTTATTTCCGATACATCTTGACCTGAAGGTAAAGATCGTTATAGACTCCAAGCAACTTCTTGCCTAATTGTTGATAGACTTCCAAATGGTCCAGTGTTTCATCGCTTGGATAGAAGGATTGGTCATCTTGGATTTCTTTTGGCAACATGGCTTTGGCTTTTTTATTTGGCGTTGAGTAGCCGACATAAAGAGCATTTTTCAAAGCATTTTTAGGACGAAGCATGAAGTTAATAAAGGCATATGCTGCTTCTTTATTTTTCACGGTTTTTGGAATGACAATGTTATCAAACCAAAGGTTGCTGGCTTCAGTTGGTACGACATAGCGAAGATCCTTATTGGCATCCAGCATTTGGCTGGCTTCTCCTGAGAAAGTAACCCCAATAGCTGCATTGTTTTGGATCATATAGCCTTTCATCTCATCGGCCACCAAAGCTTTGATGTTGGGTGTCAAGGTGTAGAGTTTATCTACTGCCTCTTGCAATTTCTTTGGATCCTTTTCATTGAGGCTATAGCCCAAGGTATTGAGACCAATTCCCATGACCTCACGCGCACCATCGTACATCATGATGTCATTTCTGTACTCTTCACGCCAGAGATCTGACCAATGTTCCGGAGCATTTTTGACCATCTTGGTATTGTAGATAATCCCCAAGGTACCCCAGAAATAAGGTACTGAATATTGGTTACCCGGATCAAACGATTGGTTCAAGAGTTTTGGATCGATATTTTCCATCCCTTTGATCTTGGATTGGTCCAACTTTTCAACCAGATGTTCATCCATCATCTTGGCAATCATGTATTCACTAGGAATCGCAATATCGTAGGTGGTTCCCCCTTGCTTGATCTTGGTGTACATGGCTTCGTTGGAATCAAAGGTATCATATTGCACCTGAATTCCTGTCTCTTTTGTGAATTCCGTTAGCAATTCTGGATCGATATAATCTCCCCAGTTGTAGATGACCAACTTGTCACTATTCTTGGTATTCATGCTCGCTTCGATCTGGTGGCTAATTCCCCAGAGGACCAGAATGACAAGGACAATCCCAGTTAGGAATGAATAAAGTTTTTTCATGCTGCTTCCTCCTTTTCACGGGTAATAAAGTAATAACCGATGACCAAGAGCACACTAAAGAGAAAGACAAGGGCGGACAAGGCATTGATACTGAGGGAGATCCCTTGACGCGCACGTGAGTAAATCTCTACAGACAAGGTTGTAAAGCCATTTCCGGTTACAAAGAAGGTCACGGCAAAGTCGTCAAGCGAATAGGTAAAGGCCATAAAGTAGCCAGCAATAATGGCTGGTGTCAGATACGGCAACATGATCTCTTTGAGCATTTGCACTTGAGTAGCTCCCAAGTCATAGGCAGCATTAACCATATCCCGGTTCATTTCCTTGAGACGTGGCAAGACCATCAAGACCACAATGGGAATCGAGAAGGCCACGTGGCTAGCCAGAACAGATAGGAAACCTAGCTGGTACTTCACCGTCGTAAAGAGAATCAAGAAGCTGGCCCCAATCATAACGTCTGGTGCTACCATGAGAATGTTATTGATGGAGAGCAAAGGTCCTTCTAACTTTTTCTTGGATTGGTAGATATAAATGGCTCCAAAGGTTCCGATCACCGTCGCAATCAAGGCTGACAAGAAGGCCAAGAGGAAGGTCTCTGATAAGATCAGCATCAGGCGACTATCTGCGAACAATTCATTGAAATGCTCAAGCGTGAAGCCTGTGAAGGCATTCATATCTCCCCCTTTATTGAAGGCATAAAAGATCAAATAGAAGATTGGAAGATAGAGGATCAGAAAGACGAAGCCTAGATAGAAATGAGATACTTTTTTCATCGTTCTCTCCTTTCTCTCGTTGCCCACATGGTAAAGAGCATAGCAAGGATCAGAACAACTCCGATGGTAGAACCCATTCCCCAGTTTTGTGTTGTTAGGAAGTGCTGTTCAATCGCAGTCCCTAAGGTAATGACGCGATTTCCACCGATCATCCGTGTCAACATGAAGAGACTCAGACTAGGAATAAAGACAGACTGCACACCTGAGCGGACTCCATTCATGGACAAGGGGAAGACCACATGACGGAAGGTATCCCAACGATTGGCTCCCAAATCATAGCTGGCATTGATCAAGTTTGGATCCAAGTCATCTAAGACATTAAAGATCGGCAAAATCATAAACGGCAACTCGATGTAGCTGGCTACAAAGATAAAGGAGAAATCGGTAAAGAGGATCTGCTGGGGAGCGACTCCGAGAAAGCTTAAAAAGCTATTGATGGAGCCGTTTTGCCCAAAGATTCCGATAAAGGCATAGGCCTTGAGCAAGAGATTGACCCAGGTTGGCAAGACGATCAACATCAACCACAACTGCCGGTGTTTGAGCAGCGTCAAAAAGTAAGCAGTCGGATAGGAGATCAAGAGCGTCACCAGGGTGACAATTCCGGCATAAAGGACCGAATTAAAACTCATCTTTAAATAGGTCAGATTTTGCGAAGTAAAGAACTCTTTGTAGTTTTCAAGTGAAAACTGCCCTTCAACGTTGAAAAACGATTGAAAGATGATCATGACTACAGGAGCCAAGACAAAGAGAAAAATCCACAAGAAATAGGGGAGGATAAATAGATTAGAGGTTGTTTTCTTCATCTCTTTCCTCCTCAATGGCATTAATCAAACCAGCTTCTTGCTCTTCCACTTCAACGTACTCTTCGATCCGCGCATCGAATTCTTCCTCGGTTTCATTGAGACGCATAACGTGGATATCTTCTGGTTCAAAGTCTAGCCCGATGACTTCTCCCACAATGGCCTTACGAGTGGAGTGAATCATCCACTCATTACCCAAATCATCATAGGCGATGATCTCGTAATGCACACCACGGAAGAGCTGGGTGTCCACCTTCACTTGGAGCTTGCCTTCTTCAGGAAGGGTGATTTGCAAGTCTTCTGGACGAATGACGACTTCAACTGGTTCATTTGGACGCATCCCTCCATCGACGGCTTCAAAGCGTTTGCCATTGAACTCAACCAAGTAGTCCTCGATCATGCGACCATCTAGGATGTTGGACTCCCCGATAAAAGTCGCTACAAAGTGGTTGATCGGTTCATCATAGATATCAACCGGTGTACCAGATTGGACGATCTCTCCTTCATTCATGACAAAGATCCAGTCACTCATGGCAAGGGATTCTTCTTGGTCGTGGGTAACAAAGACAAAGGTAATGCCCAAGCGTTGTTGCAATTCCCGCAACTCATACTGCATGTCTGTCCGAAGTTTCAAGTCAAGTGCAGACAAAGGCTCATCTAAAAGGACTACTCGTGGTTCATTGATAATAGCCCGTGCAATAGCTACCCGCTGGCGTTGACCACCCGATAATTTTTGGATCGAGCGTTTTTCAAATCCTGCTAACTGGACCATTTTCAATACTTCTGAAACCCGACGTTCGATCTCAGCCTTGTCCAGCTTTTTCAAACGAAGGGGAAAAGCCACATTTTCAAAGACCGTCATATGCGGAAACAGGGCATAGGACTGAAAGACGGTGTGGACATCCCGCTTGTTGGTAGGGACATCATTGATCCGTTCCCCATCAAGGTAGACATCTCCAGAGCTAGCATCTAAAAGACCGGCAATTATATTAAGGATAGTTGATTTTCCTGATCCAGATGCACCGAGCAGGGTATAGAACTTCCCTTCTTCCAATTCAAAATTGATATCCTTTAGGACAACGGTTCCGCTATCTTCAAAGACCTTTGAAACATTTTTAAACTCAATAATTGGTTTTTTCAATTCACATAAATTCCTTCTTTACTGCGTTTAGCAAACTGCTTTTCAAACGAAAATGCAGCGGCTGACAGGAAAACCTGTCAGACCACCAATACCTCTCGGGGACTTACTAGACTGCCCCACCTATTTACGGTATCGATAGGCACTCACCCCCTCTCCGACTGATGCTATCGATGGTTCACAATCAATTGTTCTTCAATACTTAAGCTCTTAGGCTTGGCCGATTATGCGAACTTCTGGTTCTAAACGGACACCTGAGTGAGCTTCTACTGCCTCAATGACATGGGCGATCAGGTCTTCGTAGTCCTTAGCTGTTCCATTATCGACATTGACCATAAAGCCGGCATGTTTTTCAGACACTTCAACACCACCGATTCGATAGCCTTTCAAACCTGCTTCACTAATCAATTGACCTGCAAAATGACCGACAGGACGCTTAAAGACGGATCCACAAGAAGGGTATTCAAGGGGTTGTTTCAACTGACGAAGATGGGTCAACCGATCCATCTCCTGCTTGATTTGCTCGTGATTGCCAGGAGACAAAGCAAATTTGGCAGAGATGACGACAGCACCTGTCTCTTGAATCTTAGATTGACGGTAGCCAAAAGCTAGTTCACTCGCTGACAGAGTTTCGATCTCTCCGTCTTTGGTCAAGACCTTACAGGATACTAGGACATGCGCGATCTCTCCTCCATAGGCTCCCGCATTCATAAAGACTGCACCACCGACACTGCCTGGAATGCCACTAGCAAACTCAAAACCTTTCAAACTATGGTGCAAGGCCACATGGGTGGTGTCGATGAGTTTAGCACCTGCCTCTGCTTCGATCACATAACCATCCACACTGATGTCACGCAAGCGATCAAACATAATGACAAATCCCGGAATGCCCCCATCGCGGACAATGATATTGGATGCATTGCCCAGGACCATCCATGGAATTTGCTCTTGGTTGGCAAATTGAACGATGCGTTTTAATTCGTATTGGTTGCGGGGAAAGGCTAAAAATTCAGCATTCCCACCTACCTTTGTGAAGGTATAATGTTTTAAAGGTTCTTGAAAACGGATATCAATCCCTTCAAGAATTTGATTTATTTTTTCATTCATCTTTCTGTCTGTTCTCTCTCTATAAAAATACAAACTATTATACCAAATTTTTGACTATTTTTCGACCCTAAAAAACAAAAGAAGACCTATAATATTCAGGCCTTCCTTTTATCATTCATTATGCAATTTTACGAGCAATGGCACGATTCTTTTGTCCATCCAGAGCTGATTTGACCGAAATCCAAGCACCACCAAGAGTAAAGACAGCTAAGAGTGCTAGATTCAAGTAAAATTTATCAGGGACATCCCCTGAGAATGTCGCTTCATTGAGAAGCGTCCAGGTCATACCAAATGGCAAATCCAGTTCACTCATGAGCGCCAAAGTATAATCTAATTGGTTGACCAAAAAGACCGTCAAGACCATCAAAATAGCTGAAACTACCACACCTTTTTTTGTCAATTTCTTACCAAGGATCTCATAACCTTTGATAGTACAATAACCGAGGGCAGCCCCTGCCAAAACAGATACATAGCCAAGACGCGCTACTAAGAGGGCAACTGCTCCACCGATGATCACACCGATCACAGCCCCTACAATCCCTAAGAGGAAGTTTTCTTCCCGCGCTTCATAAGCCTCCACCGTGTCTTGCACTTCGGCTTGGTAAGCTCTAAAGGTTGCATCGTCGATTAAGAAGATCGCATCTCCAATTTGATACAGACCGATTGGTCCTTCCTCACCCGTTTCTGCATTCACTTGCACAAATTGGTGGTTAAGTAAGAAATCAACAATATCTTGGATAGCTGTCCATAAGGTTTCGACAGCCTTCCCTTTGGTCATTCCGCCCTTGACGACGATCGAGGTCAAGTAACCATCAAAAGAGATGGCATTAATGGCTTTTGATTGTTCTTTTAGTTCATTCCAAAGAATCTCGCTATCTTCGATTAAGTCTCCTTCAGAACCTTGTTTCACACTGAGTGAAATGGTAAATACATTCTTGGTTTGAGCGCCTTCAATGACTAACAAGAAGCCTTCACGCTCTCCATACATCACACGGGCTTCGCCATCAAATTGCAGCCCAAGATCGGTAGCAATACTATATAAATATTCTGGTTTCATATTTCCCCCTAGATTTTCGGGAAAGCTTGAGCTTTTCCCCATACAATTCCCATTCTACCATAGGAGAAGCAAAAAGGACATATACATTCGTATACATCCTTCTTTCATTTGTGTTACATTGAGGTTTATTTCTCAACACGAACACCAAAAGTGTCGATTTTAAGTTGGAAAATCTGACCTTCTAGCCCGAGTTTTTCAAGAGCTGCGACAAAGGCTGCTGTATGTTCTGGCGCTAAGAGGTTCATGATTGTTGGGCCTGCTCCTGACAGATAGGTAGCGTAGGCCCCATGCGCATGTGCGACTTCTTTGACCTGAGGGAACTCTTTGATAAGAGATTGACGGTAGCGCTCGTGGAAATGATCTGACTCGATAGAGCGACCGGCCGTCAGCAAATCTCCCTTGAGGAGAGCTGCGATAGCGACATTGGCTACGCTACTAGCTGCAACAGCTTCTTTATAAGACCATTCTTTCGGTAGGACATTTCGACTATCACTGGTCTTCAATTGGTAGCTCGGTACAAAGGCCACAAGGTCACAGCTTGGGAAGTCAGCCGTGACATATTGGACATCTTCACTGATGTAGCTCGCGATGACCATATTTCCAAAAATAGCTGGAGCTACATTATCTGGATGACCTTCGATCTCGGTCGCGATGCGTAATTTCTCAGCATCTGACAGCTGGAGGTTGGCTAATTGGTTGGCCAATTCAATCCCTGCGACAATGACCGAGCTAGAAGAACCAAGACCACGCGCCAAGGGCACTTGACTGGTCATCTTGATCCGATGGGGTTGCATGTCTGTTGAAATAGAAAGAGCTGTTGAGAGCAAAAGGTTTTTCTCGTCTGTCGGAATCCCTGCTCCTAGATCATGCTCAATCAACCAAGCATCTGCTGGTTCAAGGACTTCGATGGTCAAATAGCGAGTCACGGCAATCCCAACCGAATCAAATCCTGGCCCTACATTGGCACTGGTTGCTGGAACAATAATTTTCATGCTTATTCTCCCAAGACCTTAAAGGTATTCAAGAGTTCGAAATTCGCCTCTGAATCCAGTTTTTCAACCAGGTTCTTAAATTGTGTTTGGTTGACTTGGTGGGTAATGATGACCACACTTGCATAGTGTCCATCTGAGTCTTCTTGGAGGATTTGCTTGAAGGAAGCTCCTTCTGCATTAAAGATCTCCGCAAGACGCAAGATTTGACCAGTCGCATCTGGTGCCTTGATTGAGAAGTAATAATTGTTCTTCACGTCTTCTGGTTTAGCCAATTGAAGAGGGCGGCTGTATTCATTGAAGGCTTTACCGATTGTTCCTTCTTTTAGTCGACGGACAATGCGAACGAGGTCGGCTACGACACTGGTCGCAGTTGGTTTTTGACCAGCACCTGGTCCGTAGTACATAGACTCCCCAATACCGATGGATTCCACATAGACCGCATTCATAACGTCGTTCACTCCTGCGAGTGGATGTTGTTTTGGAAGGAAGGTTGGTGTCACTTCTGCTGCGATCCCTGACTCTGTTTCAACGATAGATCCGACCAGCTTGATGACATAGCCAAGGCTTTGAGCAACTGAGACATCTTGAGGAGTGATTTGGCTGATTCCTTTGTGACCTACTTGGTCAAATTGGATATTCATCCCAAAGGCAAATTGGCTCAAGATCACCATCTTGTAAGCAGCATCAATTCCTTCAACGTCGTTGGTTGGATCACTTTCAGCGTAACCAAGACGTTGCGCTTCTGCTAAAGCATCCTCATAAGTCCAGCCTTCTTCGACCATTTTAGTCATCATGAAGTTAGAGGTTCCATTGACCACACCGAGCACTTTGGTCACCTTGTCTGAGGCCAAAGAATTCACCAAGGTCCGAAGGATTGGGATCCCACCAGCTACGGCAGCTTCGTAATAAAGGGCCACTTTGTGTTTTTGAGCAATCTCTAGCAACTCGCTTCCATGAACGGCAAGAAGGTCTTTGTTAGCAGAAACTACGTGCTTGCCTGCTTCCAGCGCACGGGTGATAAAGGTTTTCGCTGGCTCGATACGACCCATCAACTCGACCACGATGGCAATGTCCTTGTCTTCAATGATCTCATCGACATTGGTCACAAAGTTGTAGTTGTGACCAGCCGCTTGCAAGCTTTCCTTTTCAGCATCATCTCGAACCAAGACCTTAGCGATCTCGATTTCATCTTGAGCTGCCTGGGTGATTTTTTCATGGTTTTCTTTTAATAAAAATGGTACGCCACTTGCAACAGTACCAAATCCTAGTAAGGCAATCTTAACAGACATCCTATTGACTCCTTGAATTTTCTATAGTAGCTCCATTATAACAAAAACTTGAGCGTTTGACAGCCAATTGCCTTAAAAATTCTGAATTTTCATGACAGGATCTGCCTGTAGCAAGTTCTGGAAAAGAACATAGAATTTGTGGTACAATAAAGAAAATAATGAAAACGGTGACACTATGAGTAAACGAAGAGTACCTAAAAAAATCAAAGCCCTACTTGGAATCAATGCCCTCCTACTGGTCTGTATCTTTATTTGTAGCTTTCTTCTAATCAAGCGCATCACTCAGCCGAATGAGGGGAATACCAGTGGCACTGCCATGACGCGTTCTCTCGAAGAAGGTAGTTCCTCTATCGAGTGGACCCGAGTGAAAAAGCCGGTCAAACTGCCCATCCTCATGTACCACTCCGTGCACAATATGGCCGAGTCTGAAGCTGCCAATGCCAATCTGATTGTCGATCCAGAAACCTTTGAAAGCCAACTAAAGGCCCTGAAAAATGCGGGTTATTACACCCTGACACCTGAGGAAGCCTATCGGATCCTCGCAAAAAATGAAGTGCCAAAAGGAAAGAAATTTGTCTGGCTCACGTTTGATGATGGCGTCGAAGATTTCTATACCATCGTCTATCCGCTTCTTAAGAAATACAAGATGACGGCCACCAACAATATCATCACAGACTTTACCCAAAAAGAAAAAGAAAATGTCCTGACCTTTGATCAAATCAAAGAGATGAAAAGTGCTGGCTTGACCTTTGAAAGCCATACGGTCAATCATCCAGACCTAGCCAATTCCAGTCTTGAGACCCAAAAGAATGAGCTGGTTGCTTCTAAACGCCTGCTGGATAAGGTGCTGGATCAAAATACTAGCGTTATCGTCTACCCATCCGGTCGCTACAGCCAGGTCACGATCGACCAAGCCAAGAAAGCTGACTACAAATTAGGCCTCACCACTAAAAATGGACTCGCCAGCTCCGCTGATGGCCTCTACGCCCTCAAACGAGTCCGGATCCTTCCAACCACTACAGGAGAGGATCTTTTAGCTATGATTCAAGATTAAAGAAAGAGGCTGGGACAAAAGTCCTAGCCTCTCAATTATTTTTGGATTGTCGAGTAAGACGCAGTGGTTGAGTGGGCTCTACTACGCTGATTTCATCAGCT
>JAGZKI010000042.1 GCA_018365265.1 Streptococcus parasanguinis
GCCAAGCACAGAGTCAAGTACAGAACCAAGCAAGGAAGAAACGAAGCCAAGCACAGAGTCAAGTACAGAACCAAGCAAGGAAGAAACGAAGCCAAGCACTGAGTCAAGTACAGAACCAAGCAAGGAAGAAACGAAGCCAAGCACCGAAGCAAGTACGGAGCCAAGCAAGGAAGAAACGAAACCAAGCACCGAAGCAAGTACAGAACCAAGCAAGGAAGAAACGAAACCAAGCACCGAAGCAAGTACAGAACCAAGCAATGAGGAAACGACACCAAGTACTGAGTCAAGTACGGAGCCAAGCAAGGAAGAAACAAAACCAAATAGTTCAACTACTATTGTTCCTACAAATAGTGACAGTGTTAGTACCGTTGGTCGTCCAGTTTTACCAACAAATTCATATATTTTAGTAGACCAAGCAACAGGTATCGTCTTGCAAAACCCTGATTTTGCTCAAGGCGGCTATAGTCTCCTTGTTGAAGTTTTAAAAGATGTCAAAGAACTAGCTGGTAAAGATTACAAGGCATATAATATTCAATTATCGAACCAAAATAATCCTATACATCAAATTAGTCCAACGGTTGTGACCATTCCAGTCAATGGGCAAAAAGAAGTAGAAGCAGTTTATGGTATCGGTGAAAATGGTCAATTGGAATCCTTCCAATTCCAACTAAATGAAGATAAGTCAGCCGTAACATTTACAACCTCTCATTTCTCAACTTATGGTGTAGTTTATAAATCTGCAGCAAAAATTGAAGAGAAGAAAGGTGAGAAAAAATTACCATCAACCGGACAAAGTATCTCAATCGCGACGATGGTAGGCGGAGTTCTTTTGACAGTTTTTGGATTTGGCTACTACATCGAAAAACGTAGAACCCATTAAACGATACAGTTTATAAGATACAACAAAAAAAGGAAGTGAGAATGAAATCTCTCTTCCTTCTTTTTTAGTCTGCAGTTTGTTCAGATGCTTCTAATTTTTTTCCAAGGTCGATAATATATTGTTTGAGATCATCTTTGACTTGAGGGTGTTTCAAGGCATAGTCAATCGAAGTTTTCATGAAGCCGAATTTATCACCTACATCGTAGCGTTGGCCTTTAAATTCACGGGCAAAGACTCGTTGGGTCTTATTGAGGGTATCGATCGCATCCGTCAATTGAATTTCATTGCCAGCACCTGGTTCTTGATTTGCAAGAATATCAAAGATTTCAGGAGTCAAGAGATAGCGCCCGATAATAGCGAGATCACTTGGAGCATCCTCTGGGTTTGGTTTTTCGACAAACGTTTCAACGCTATAAAGACCGTTAATGCCTTCGCCTTGAGGTGCGATCACACCGTAAGAAGAAACCTCTTCGTGAGGGACTTCCATCACAGCGATAGTGGACGCATGGGTTTCATCGTAGTCGTTCATCAATTGTTTGGTCAATGGCAGGGCATCATCATTAGTGATGTCCATGAGGTCATCTCCCAACATAACGACAAAAGGCTCGTTTCCAACAAAGGCTTTCGCTTGAAGAACAGCGTCCCCTAAACCTCGAGGGTGACTTTGGCGGATGAAATGAAGATTGATCGCTGTTGTATCATTGACCAACTTGAGTAAGTCAGTCTTGCCTTTTTGCTCGAGATTGTATTCCAATTCGAAGTTAGAATCGAAATGGTCTTCGATCGAACGTTTGGCCTTCCCTGTTACGACAAGGATTTCTTCAATCCCAGATTTCAGAGCCTCTTCTACGATAAATTGGATCGTAGGTTTGTCAACGATTGGCAACATCTCCTTTGCCAAAGCTTTGGTAGCTGGGAGGAAGCGCGTCCCCAAACCAGCCGCAGGAATGACTGCTTTTCTAACTTTAGTCATATAGTTTCCTTTCTAAAAGGTAGGATTGATGATAGGGTGGTTGACTTATTTCCACTCATTTTCTTCTTTAAATTCATTGCTCATCATGTGGTGGATGGCTTCGCGGATATCTTTTCCTTCATAGATGACTTGGTAAATGGCTTGTGTAATTGGCATGTAGACATCCAATTCTTGGGCCAGCTCGTGGGCGACTTTGGTCGTAGAGATCCCTTCGATGATCATGCCCATGTTGGCTTCGATGTCTTCCAATTTTTCGCCACGTCCGAGAGCGTCCCCAGCTCGCCAGTTGCGGGAATGGACAGAAGTTCCGGTAACGATCAAGTCACCGACCCCAGACAAACCACTATAAGTCAATGGGCTAGCTCCGAGCTTAACACCAAGGCGCGTGATTTCAGCGAGACCGCGCGTGATGATGGCTGCTTTGGCATTGTCACCATAACCAAGACCGTGCAGGGCCCCAGCTCCGACTGCGATGATATTCTTCAAGGCTCCAGCAGTTTCCACTCCGATAACATCTGTATTGGTATAGAGACGGAAGTAGTGATTGCTAAAGAGTTCTTGAACATAGCGCGCAGCTTCTAGATCTTTTGATGCGGCTGTGATCAGAGTAATATCACGAACGATGGTTTCTTCAGCATGACTTGGTCCAGAAACGACCACTACTTCACTGCGAAGAGAAGCAGGAATTTCTTCTTCAAGGATTTGAGAAATCCGATCGTGTGTACCAGGTTCTAACCCTTTAGAAGCGTGCATGACTGTGACAGGGTGATCCAGTGTCTCAGCGACTTGTTTCGCCACCAAACGGGTCACCTTTGTAGGAACGACAAAAAGGATAGCATCCACACCGTCCAAAGCAGCTTTCAGATCGGTCGTAGCAGTAATCTCTTCGCTAATAACGATGTCTTTGAAATAGCGTTGATTGGTATGAGCGGTATTGATTTCATCGATTTGTTCTTGGATATTTCCCCAGAGACGGACTTCATGGCCGTTATCATTGAGGACTTGTGAAAGGGCTGTTCCCCATGAACCAGGACCCAATACTGCAACGGTTTGTTTTTCCATTGTATCTTCCATTTCTATGTCTATTTTTCAACAAGGCTAGAAATCTAGCGCTTGCGCCTTCGAAACGGCCAAATGTGTGCCTTGAAGGGCGATTCTATTTTCCTCTCTATTTTAACATAATATAGGTAAAAAAACTTGTATGATCATCAATTGTTTTGTGAGGAAGGTGAGGGTGATAAATAAAATCTATCACGGTTTTAAAAAATACATATTAGACACTATCACTAATGGGTGGTAACATAAGTATTAGTAAAAATGAAGGAGGAATGAATATGTGCAGAACAATTGTTGGAGTATCCGCTAATCTCTGTCCGGTGGACCCGGAAGGGAAAAACCTTCATTCCTCCGTGTCTAGTCAATTTGCGGAAGGAATCCGTCAAGCAGGTGGACTTCCAATGGTCATCCCGATGGGGGATCCTTCCTTAGTTAAGGACTATGTTGAAACGATTGACAAATTGATCTTAAGTGGAGGCCAAAATGTCGATCCTAGTCTCTATGGCGAAGAAAAAACCATCGAGAGCGATGATTACAATATCGAACGGGATCAATTTGAGCTTGCCCTACTGAAGGAAGCAGTACGTCAAAACAAACCGGTTCTAGGAATTTGCCGTGGGGTTCAGTTGATCAATGTGGCTTTTGGAGGAACACTCAACCAAGAGATCGAAGGGCATTGGCAAGGACTTCCGTTTGGGACTTCCCATTCTATCCAGACGAAAAAAGGCAGTGTGGTAGAGCAGCTTTTTGGACAGGCCAGTCGGATTAATTCCGTGCACCGTCAAAGCATCAAGGATCTCGCGCCAAATTTCCGTGCGACTGCCTTTGATCCGCGCGATCACACCATCGAAGCCATTGAAGCTGTAGATGGTCATCGCATTATGGGCTTGCAGTGGCATCCAGAATACTTGGTCAATGAAGAAAAAGGGAATTTAGAACTCTTCCGCTATTTATTACAGGAATTATAAGAAAAAGAGAGGTTGAACTGGTATCAACCTCTCTTTGTGTGTCTAAGAAAATATAGACAAAACGCTAGTAATAAGATGAAAAAATAGGATAATCGTTAATAAAAAACAGGTCCATCTAGCAAGCTAGATGAATACCTGTTTTAAGAACTTATTCGTGGCGTTTTTTAGCAACGAGCATGCTTCCAGCACTTGCAAGGACAAGACCTGCTGTAATAAATCCAGCACTTACTGTCTCACCAGTAGAAGGAAGACTTTGTTTTTTACCTTCTTTTGATTGTTTACCAGAAGGATGATTTCCTTTCGGTTTGTCGGTTGAAGGCGTTGGAGGTGTTGGAGGTGTTGAAGGAGTAGTTGGTGGAGTTGGTGGGGTATATGGCGGAGTATATGGTGGAGTATATGGTGGAGTATATGGTGGAATTTTATTATTTACTACATTCCCTTTATCAACGACCAAATCTTTAGCTTGGGTAAAATCACTAGCTGAAACTGTGATAGGATTCGTTAACAATTGGTATCCAGTTGGAGCTGTCAATTCCTTGATGACATAATCTTTTGCTTCAAATCCAATGAAAGTTACGAGACCATTCTCATCTGAAGTAGCAGTCGCTTGACCTTCACCATAAGGGTTAGCGACTGGAGTTGTACCATCTGCCTCATAGAGTCCAAATACCGCTCCTAGAAGACCTTTACCTTCTTCACTTACCTTGTGCAATTGAATGTTGTAGAGTTTTAATTCAGGTTTGTCAACAGTTGGAGGAGTTGGTGGAATTGAAGTGAACGGTTTGTTAACGACATTTCCTTTATCCACTACATTGTTTGAAGCAACCAAATCACTAGCTGCGATCTTGATGACTTCATCTGATAATTGGTAACCGTCTGGAGCTGTAAGTTCTCTTACTACATAATCTTTTGCTTCTAATCCTGTAAAGGTTACAAGACCATTCGCATCAGAAGTTGCAGTCGCTTGACCTTCACCATAAGGGTTCGCTACAGGAGTCGTACCATCGGCTTCAAAGAGACCGAATACGGCACCAACAAGAGCTTTCCCTTCTTGGTTCACTTTGTGCAATTGGATGCTGTAGAGTTTCAATTCAGGTTTATCAACCGTCGGAGGTGTTGGCGGAATTGAAGTGAATGGTTTGTTGACCACTGTTCCTTTGTCTACGACGAGGTTAGTCGCAGCTCTCAACTCGCTAGCAGAAACTTTAATCACATCTGTTGATAGTTGGTAACCGTCTGGAGCTGTAAGCTCTCTCACTACATAATCTTTTGCTTCCAATCCCGTAAAGGTTACAAGCCCCTTCTTACCTTCTTCATCTGATGAAGTAGCTGTCGCTTGACCTTCTCCATAAGGATTTGCTACAGGAGTAGTACCATCGGCTTCAAAGAGACCAAATACAGCACCTGCAAGAGCATTTCCATCTGCGTTAGCTTTGTGCAATTGAATGTTGTAGAGTTTCAATTCAGGTTTGTCAACAGTTGGAGGAGTTGGCGGAATTGAAGTTGTTACCAATTTGTTAGTGAATGATTTCTTATCACCATATGCCACAGAAGCTTTGAGTGTATTGCTTGCATCATCTTTTGTGACAGTTACAGTCACATCAATATTTCCTTCATCGTAGGTCATTCCTTTTGCTTTGCTTTCAGGAATGACTTCTTTGATCGTGTAATGGAAAGTTTTTCCTGCATCTTCTTGTGAATAAGAAATTTCATCAAATGCTACTGAACCATCTGCAGCATTTTGTTTTGTTTGAAGGACTTTTCCAGCTTCATCCAACAAGGTAAAGCTGAATTCGCCATTCTTCAATTCAGCACCTTCTAAAATCTTGCTAGCTGAAATTTTAGCTTTTGCTGGTTGAGGAGCCGTATAAGTATTTGAGAAGGTTTTATTATCTGGATAAGCCACATCTGCTTTCAGGTTGTCGCCATCTTTTTTCACCTGAACAGTTACTTGTTTATCAGTCTTGTCATAGGTAATACCTGGGGTATTTCCAGCTACTTCCTTAACAGTGTAAGTGTGTTCACCTTCTTCGGTGTACTCAATTGGTGCAAATGTTACTTTTCCGTTTTTGTTTGTAACAGTTTGAAGCTTGTTAGCACCCTCGTACAATTCAAAGCTGAATTCACCATCCGTTAGATCACGTCCTGTAAGAGTTTTATCTAATTCGATGGTAGCTTGAGTTGCTTTAGGTTTTGCTTTTGGATTGACGATTGTCTTCGTTACCGCATGATCCGTTCCGCTAAAATCTTCAGCATTAACTGGGGTATCAGCAGTAGTAATGGTATAACCTTCAGGTGCTTGTAACTCAGTTAAGATGTATTTATCTTTTAAAAGACCATTGACTGTGATATTCCCATCTTTATCGGTCACATATTCACCGATTACTTGGTTGTTGGCTTGACGTACCACTTTGAATTTAGCTCCAGCAAGTGGTTGATTTGCGTCGCCCACTTTATGGATATGAATGGTAAAGACATAACCGACACCTGATCCACCTGCAATTTGAACTGCAGCTTTGTTGATGGCTACTTTAGTTTCTATATCTTTCCCTTTTAAGGTAGCTTGGTTATTTAAAATTTCGCCATCGGCTGGTGAGTAATTTAAATGGACATCATACGTAATACGGTATTGATCCGTCTCACTGATATCTCCAAGATTCACAACAAATGATTGACCATTTTCACCAAAAGTAATAGGATGTTCATTGGTTACATCCTTAGTATTATTAAATTGCCATTCACCATTTACATAAGACATCTCACCTTTTGTTACACGAAAACTATCTTTAACGTAAGAAGCATTGGTAAATTGCAAATTATCTTCTACGGTTACCTTTTTAATATTTTGCTTTAGTTGGTTCACAGAAATGCCATAGGAAATAGTCTTAGGGTCATCTGAGTGAACCCAACTTGTTTTCTTTAAAAGGTTTGGATTACCATCACCAACACCTTTAAAGGTAACTTTACCTGCAATAGTTGTTTTGTTGTTAACCGTCACTTCAACCGGAATTTCTCCTTGTTGAGGGTGCTTCTTGAAGTCGATACGAGCGTAGAAATAAAAATTACCATGTGTATCTGAATGATTCTCCGCATAATCCGTATAAGTTAATGAAATCTTTTTATTATCCTTATCCACTTTTGCATGAGCAATGACTTTATCACCATCTTTGATATCAAAGCTTTGTGATGTAATAATCAAAGCATCTGATACAGTGATATCGGTTGTATCCCCTGCTTTAACATCCTTACCAGCTAAGTTAAAGTCGGCATTGATTCGGAATGTTGCCCATTGTCCTAATTCCCAATCAAGATTCCCACCTTCATTGTTAGACACTTGAACATTTAAAATGGTATCTACAAATTTCCCAGTAATGGTTACTCCAGGTGTCTCGGCTGACGTTTTGGTCAGGCTGAGAGTGAAGAGAACCGTTAATAAAGCAAGGATAAATGTGAAAATTTTGATATTTTTTCTATTATCCATTTTATTTTCCCCTTTTTCCATAAAAAACCTATTCCCACGAAACAATATGGTAAAACTGGTCGAGATCTGTATAGGCTCCGTAAGATCTCCCACTCCCCAAATTGAATCTTGAGAAAGACCTCCATATATTTGTTTTAGCAAGGAAAATATTTTAGTTTTAAAATTATTCCCTACAAGAGGAATTATAGCAAAAATAAAGAGCGGATTCAAGCTAAAAACAGCATTTTTTAGCACAAATTGTATGCCAAATGGCTCATAAAGATTTTTTGTTTTCAGAAAAAACATGAAAATTACATGTAACTTACTGACTGAAAGGAAATTTTTTAAAAAAGTACGAATAGTAGAATTGAGGAGACGGTTCGCTAAAGTGATGGTATAATAGAAGAGATAGAAACATTTTATGATGAAAGAGGAATGATGATGACAAAAATTCGTGGATTTGAACTTGTATCAACCTATACCAATCAGGACTTGCTTCCAAAACGAGAGACAGCCCATGCGGCTGGTTACGACTTAAAGGTGGCAGAACGCACAGTGATTGCACCAGGCGAGATCGTTCTTGTTCCAACTGGGGTCAAGGCCTATATGCAGCCGACTGAGGTGCTCTATCTTTATGACCGTTCCTCTAACCCTCGCAAGAAGGGATTGGTCTTGATTAACTCAGTTGGTGTTATTGATGGCGACTACTATGGCAATCCAGGAAATGAAGGCCATATCTTTGCTCAGATGAAAAACATTACTGACCAGGAAGTCGTCCTTGAAGTTGGGGAACGTGTAGTTCAGGCTGTCTTTGCTCCTTTCTTAATCGCAGATGGAGATGAGGCGGATGGCGTGCGGACTGGTGGATTTGGGTCAACAGGGCACTAAGATGAAGATTATCTTTGTCCGTCATGGGGAGCCAAATTACCGTGAGTTAGAGGAGCGTTCCTATACTGGATTCGGGATAGATTTGGCACCCTTATCTGAGAAAGGAAGACAACAAGCTCAGGAACTTTGCAAAAATCCTTTGTTTGGCTCAGCTGATATCCTGGTGTCTTCTGCAGTGACGCGAGCTTTAGAAACGGCTTTTTATGTATCCTGTGCTACTGGCCTTCCTTTGAGGGTAGAGCCATTATTGCATGAATGGCAGGTTTATGAAACAGGTATAGAGAACTTTGAAACAGCTAGATGTCTGTTTTTAGAAAACAAGGGGGAATTGCTCCCAAATTCTCCTGTTCAATATGAGACAGCTGTAGAGATGAAGTCTCGTTTTCTAGAATGCATGGCTAAGTATCGGGAACATAAAACTGTGGTAGTTGTAGCCCATCGCATGCTCATGCGTCAACTTGTACCAGACGAGAAGATTGATTTTTGCCAAGTGATTGAGTGTGAGATAGAGATTTAGAAAGAGGTTTATCATCGCTAAGAAAAAAACGACATTTATTTGTCAAAATTGTGCCTATAACTCACCCAAGTACCTAGGGCGCTGTCCTAACTGTGGTTCTTGGTCTTCCTTTGTCGAGGAGGTCGAGGTCGCAGAGGTTAAGAATGCGCGTGTGTCCTTGACAGGTGAGAAAACCAAGCCTATGAAACTTGCTGAGGTGACTTCTATCAATGTCAATCGAACTAAGACGGAGATGGAGGAATTCAACCGTGTGCTTGGAGGCGGAGTGGTGCCAGGAAGTCTCGTTCTCATCGGTGGAGATCCAGGGATTGGGAAGTCTACTCTCCTCCTTCAAGTATCGACCCAACTATCTCAAGTGGGAACAGTTCTCTATGTCAGTGGGGAGGAGTCGGCCCAGCAGATCAAACTTCGGGCAGAGCGTTTGGGGGATATTGACAGTGAGTTTTATCTCTATGCTGAGACCAATATGCAGAGCGTGCGAGCAGAAGTGGAGCGCATCCAGCCTAATTTTCTTATCATCGACTCTATCCAGACCATTATGTCTCCTGAGATTTCAGGGGTACAGGGATCAGTTTCTCAGGTGCGAGAGGTGACGGCTGAACTCATGCAGCTGGCTAAGACCAATAACATCGCCATCTTTATCGTCGGCCATGTGACCAAGGAAGGGACCTTGGCAGGCCCTCGGATGTTGGAGCATATGGTGGATACGGTGCTTTACTTTGAAGGGGAACGCCACCATACCTTCCGGATTCTAAGAGCAGTCAAAAACCGTTTTGGTTCGACCAATGAGATTGGGATCTTCGAGATGCAGTCGGGCGGCCTAGTTGAGGTACTCAATCCGAGTCAAGTTTTCCTAGAAGAGCGTTTAGACGGTGCGACTGGCTCGTCCATCGTTGTGACCATGGAAGGGACGCGTCCGATTCTAGCAGAAGTGCAGGCTTTGGTGACACCGACCATGTTTGGGAATGCCAAGCGGACGACGACAGGGCTTGATTTTAATCGGGCTAGCTTGATTATGGCTGTTTTGGAAAAACGTGCAGGACTCTTGCTCCAAAATCAGGATGCCTATCTCAAGTCTGCAGGTGGTGTCAAATTAGATGAGCCTGCCATTGATCTGGCTGTTGCTGTTGCCATTGCCTCCAGCTACAAGGACAAGCCGACCAACCCGCAGGAGTGTTTTGTCGGAGAGTTGGGCTTGACCGGAGAAGTCCGCCGGGTCAATCGGATTGAGCAACGGATCAATGAAGCTGCTAAGCTCGGTTTCACCAAGATTTATGTGCCTAAAAATTCTCTGACGGGGATCACGACACCATCAGGGATCCAGGTGATCGGTGTGAGTACACTGTCTGAAGTCTTGAAAAAAGTATTTGAATAGAAGAAAAGTCTTAAACGGGAAGTTTAAGGCTTTTTTCAGATGTGACAGATGACAGGAGGTATCTCCTGACAGACAGGATAGGATGTGGTAAAATAATAGATGGTTTGAATTTCAAATGAATAAAGGAGAGACCATGTCTTATTTTGATAATTTTATAACAGCCAACCAAGCTTATGTGGCGCTACATGGAGACCTCCGTCTTCCGATTAAGCCCAAGACGAAAGTAGCGATTGTGACCTGTATGGATTCCCGTCTTCACGTGGCACCTGCACTAGGTCTAGCTCTTGGAGATGCCCATATTTTGCGGAATGCTGGTGGGCGCGTGACAGAGGACATGATCCGCTCCTTGGTCATCTCCCAGCAGCAGATGGGGACCCGTGAAATAGTGGTCTTGCACCATACAGACTGTGGCGCTCAGACCTTTGAAAACGAAGGTTTCCGTCAGCATCTCAAGAAAGAATTGGGAGTGGATGTGGGAGATCGTGATTTCCTTCCTTTTCAAGACATTGAAGAGAGTGTCCGTGAGGATATGGAGCTTTTAAAGGCTTCTCCTTTGATTCCAGAGGATGTCGTGATTTCAGGAGCTGTGTATGATGTGGACACCGGATTGATCTCAGAAGTAAAATGAATTCAGTAAGGTAGAAATAGTAAAACGTTCTTCGCTAGCTTGCAAAAACATGCATATATATTATGAAATATTTCAGAAAACATTCTATTTTCCATTTCATTCTGTTACTAGTTTCAGAGAATTTCCATTGACTTGAGGTAGAGAAAACAGTATACTAGAAAAGCAATTTGATCTTTCAAACTGCCGGCAACAAGGGGAATGAATCCGCTTTGAATTGGAAAAGAGTAGGGTTTGGAGTGGAAGAACTTCACACCCTTATTGTCGTCAGTTACCCTATTAAATAAAGGTCTGTGATACAAACGCAGGCTTTTATTTTTTTGCATAATTATAAATGTTCACAGAATCCTTTCTACTTCAGATTCTCAGTATGATTCTCTTGATTTCGAAAAAGCAGATGATTCAAGAAATATTGTGAATTTTTTATAGGTTCTCTTCCATATTTGTGTTACAATAAAACTACTATTATCGAAGGGAGACACTATGATTAATTCAATTGTTTCACAAGGCTTGATCTGGGCCATTCTTGGTTTGGGGATTTTTATGACCTTCCGAATTCTAGATTTTCCAGATATGACGACAGAAGGTTCCTTCCCGCTGGGAGGAGCGGTGGCGGTGACCTTGATTACCAAGGGGGTCAATCCCTTGGTGGCAACCTTAGCTGCCATTGGAGCAGGGTGTCTAGCGGGGCTCGCGACAGGACTTCTCTATACAAAAGGGAAAATCCCCACACTTTTATCGGGGATCCTCGTGATGACATCGTGTAACTCGGTCATTCTCTTTGTCATGCAACGGGCCAATCTGGGGCTTTTGGGTTATAAAAAAATTCAGGAATTTCTTCCCTTTGCTGGAGGATTCAATGAAATTTTAATTGGCTTGATTTTTGTAGGCCTCGTGATTCTCGGTCTGATTTTCTTCTTGGATACGCGTTTAGGTCAAGCTTATATCGCGACGGGAGATAATCCTGATATGGCCAAAAGTTTTGGGATCAACACCGACCGAATGGAACTGATGGGTTTGGTGATTTCTAATGGGATTATTGCTCTTTCTGGTGCGCTGATGGCCCAGCAAGAAGGCTATGCGGATGCCTCACGTGGGATCGGGGTCATCGTTATTGGACTTGCTAGCCTCATTATTGGAGAGGTCCTCTTTTCAAATGTCACCTTGACAGAGCGCCTGCTCAGTATTGCAATTGGTTCGATCGCCTACCAATTTTTGATCTGGGCTGTGATCGCCCTTGGCATCAATACCAGCTACATTCGAATCTTCAGTGCCTTGATCCTGGCTATCTGCCTGATGATTCCAACCTTTAAAGGAAAAATCATGAAAGGAGCGAAACTCAGTAAATGACAGCGATTGTAGAATTAAAAAATGTAACCAAAGCTGTGAGCAATGGGATGAATGAAGAAAAAGTCATTCTGGATGATGTCTCCTTGGAAATTCGAGAGCATGATTTTATCACGATTTTGGGGGGCAATGGAGCTGGAAAATCAACCCTTTTTAATACGATTGCAGGGACCCTTCCGGTGAGCAGTGGGAAGATTTATATTTTGGGGGAAGATGTGACCAATTACTCTCCTGAAAAGAGAGCTAAGTATCTATCACGGGTCTTTCAAGATCCAAAAATGGGAACAGCACCCCGCATGACGGTTGCAGAAAACCTCTTGGTTGCCAAGTTCCGTGGAGAAAAACGAGGCTTGATTCCGCGTCACTTAAACAGTTATAAAGAGGAATTTCAGACAGTTTTATCCAAGATCGGCAATGGTTTAGAAAAGCACATCGACACAGCGGTTGAATTTCTTTCAGGGGGACAACGCCAGGCGTTGAGTCTGTTGATGGCTACTTTGAAACGTCCAGAACTCTTGTTGCTAGACGAACACACAGCCGCCTTGGATCCAAAAACCAGTCAGGCCCTCATGACTTTGACGGATGAGTTTGTGAAACAAGACGCCCTCACAGCTCTTATGATCACCCACCATATGGAAGATGCTTTGAAATACGGCAATCGCTTGATTGTCATGAAAGACGGGCACATTGTCCAAGACCTCAACCAAGAAGAAAAAGCTCAAATGAATATAGCAGACTACTATCAATTGTTTGAGAAAGAATAAGATACAAAGGGCGTAAAATGCAAAGTGAAAATAGGAAATTCTTGCAGTGAGCGATGCTCACAAGAGAATTTATCTTTTTCACACAGCATTTAGGGCGTGTTCAATTCGTGTAACGGCAAGTACTATGGTACCTTGCCTACACGACTCACTAACTCCTCAGGTGGATGGTATCGATCCACCTTCGTCCTGTCGCATTCTGCTAAGATACAAAGGGCGTAAAATGCAAAGTGAAAATAGGGAGTAGGACAGAAGCGACATGATTTATGAACGCTTCATTGTCCTGCCACCTTTTTATTTTCTAAAAAACAAATGATAGCTTATAAATATACTATATGGATTGAACGGGGTGCTTTATAAAAGGGGAATTCTTATAAACAGTGCTTTAATAAACCGTATAAAAATAGAAACTAGTTTCAGCTGAAATCGCTTGCTAAAGAGAAGAAGGAGACGTATAATATAAATAGAAGGATAAAGAAGGGGCTGGTCACCATGACTGATCAAGATTATTAGTGGTTACTTCGTTTTAGGTCTGTTTTTCTGACATTTGTTGATGCTCTTTTCTATAAGAGTCGTTGGGCTGTGTATCGAATCGATTGGACAGTCGGGCAAGCCTGCTAAGTTTGTCGGATCATATGAGAAAACGTGTAAATAGTTGGTAGAAGCTTTTGTGAAGGTTTTCAAACTTCAATGTGTCCAATCGAACATTCATTGAAATGTAGGATTGCAAAGAAAACCTCTGGTATTTTCCAAAAATACTATTACATGAAATAAACGTCAAAAAACATTGTTGTATTAGCCGAAAGGTTAATGGCACCATGTTAGAAAAACAGACCTGGCCTCTAGTCCCGTAAGACTGGAGGCCCTTCCTATTCGCAAACTCAAAAAGGAGGTGAGAGAATGGGGTTGTCGTATGCACAAGACTACAGTTGTAGAGATCATTTTAGAAAGAGAGCTTTGGAGCGCTTTGGAGTGGATGATCAGCACCTGAAACGTTGGATCAATCAACACCTGCCATCTCTCTCGCCTTATGAGAGTGATGTGCTCCAACCTGCTGATACAAAAACTTATGTATCGAGTGATGGTGTCATTTTTGTCTGTAATATCAAAAGCCGAGAATTTATCACTTGCTTTAAGGCGGTGAATTACCAGGAAAACAGCGAGGAAGACGAGGCTTATACAGATATTCATGAAAGCAATGTCTCTGACTTTAAAAAGGATCTCACCCATTTGCTCAATCGCTACCGACTCAAGGAAGCCAAGGAGCTGTTTGAAAATATTGAGGATGATTTAGATGACTTTTATCATCTCTCTCAAGCGGTGAAGACGGGTCAATTGAGTGAGCGCAATTTTAAGCGCCTTGAGGAATTGCTCAGTAAGTTTCATGTGATCAAGGCTGCGATGCGGATCATTGAAAATAAGCGGGGAGATTATCATCTTTAGAGGGTCTTTTCCCCCTAAAAATAGGCGCCTAGAAGCCCTTTCATCTGTTTCAGATGAGGGGGCTTTTTGCTAGGGTGTGTTTTTGAAAAAAATAGAAAAAAATTGTATAATAGAATAGATATGCAAGAATTTGCAAAGCTGTAATTCGACTTGGGCAACCAAGGACCGTAAGTATTAAAATAATCACACTAAAGGAGAAAACAGTGAGTAGTATTAAATTAGTCACTCTTGGCGGTGTTCGAGAAAATGGAAAAAATCTCTACGTCGCCGAAGTGAACGATTCAATTTTTGTTCTGGATGCAGGACTGAAGTATCCAGAAAATGAACAACTTGGGGTGGACGTTGTCATCCCAAATATGGATTATCTTTTTGAAAACAAAGACCGTATTGCAGGCGTTTTCTTGACCCATGGGCATGCGGATGCCATTGGGGCCTTGCCTTATCTTTTGGCTGAAGCGAAAGTTCCTGTATTTGGGACAGAGTTAACCATTGAATTGGCTAAGCTCTTTGTCAAAGGCAATGATAGTGTCAAGAAATTCAACGACTTCCATGTCATCGATCAGAATTCTGAGATTGATTTTGGTGATGCCGTCGTATCTTTCTTTCAAACGACCCACTCCATCCCTGAAAGTATCGGGATTGTTATCAACACCCCTGAGGGCAATATCGTCTATACCGGAGACTTTAAATTTGACCAAACTGCCAGCGAGTCTTATGCGACAGACTTTGCTCGCCTAGCTGAGATTGGGCGCGAAGGCGTGCTCGCTCTCTTGAGTGACTCGGCCAATGCAGATAGCAAGATTCAAGTTGCTAGTGAGCAAGAAGTGGGCGATGCCATCTTAGATACGATTGCAGACTGGGATGGTCGTGTGATCGTAGCAGCCGTTGCCAGCAACCTTTCTCGGATCCAGCAGGTCTTTGATGCAGCGGCTGAGACTGGCCGCCGGGTGGTCTTGACAGGGTTTGATGTGGAAAACATTGTCCGTACCGCCATCCGCTTGAACAAATTATCTCTTGCTAACGAAAAACTCTTGATCAAGCCAAAAGAAATGAGCCGTTTCGAGGATCATGAATTGATCATTTTGGAAACAGGCCGGATGGGTGAGCCAATCAATGGCTTGCGCAAGATGTCTATTGGTCGTCACCGCTATGTGGAAATCAAAGATGGGGACTTGGTCTACATCGTCACAACGCCGTCTATTGCCAAAGAAGCCGTGGTGGCTCGTGTAGAAAACATGGTCTACCAAGCAGGTGGAGTTGTCAAATTGATCACGTCCAGCTTGCGCGTATCTGGTCATGGAAACGCACGGGACTTGCAGTTGATGATCAACCTTCTTCGTCCTAAGTATCTGTTCCCAATCCAAGGGGAATACCGCGAATTGGATGCCCATGCACGAGTGGCGATGGAAGTCGGTATCTTGCCTGAAAATATCTTTATTCCAAAGCGTGGTACAGTCATGGAGTATGAAAAGGGAGACTTCGTCCCTGCAGGGAGCATCTCAGCAGGAGATGTCATGATTGATGGGAATGCCATTGGTGATGTGGGCAATATCGTCCTTCGTGACCGCAAGGTCTTGTCAGAAGACGGAATCTTTATCGTGGCGATCACAGTGAATCGCAAAGAGAAGAAGATTATTTCCAAAGCGCGCGTGCACACCCGTGGTTTTGTCTATGTCAAGAAGAGTCGGGATATTCTTCGTGAAAGTTGCGAATTGGTCAACCAAAGCGTCGAAGATTATTTGACACAAGATAGCTTTGACTGGGGTGAGTTAAAAGGTTTGGTACGCGACAACTTGTCTAAGTTCTTATTTGAACAAACCAAACGTCGTCCAGCCATCCTACCAGTTGTGATGGAAGTGAAATAATAGTAGAAAACGAAACGCTTGGCGGCCAGAGGCTTGCCGAGTGTTTTTAACAGTAGAAAGAGGAAAGCAAATGGCAGTTATGCAGATTGAGTATTATTCAGAAGCCTTGAAGATGGAGTGGGGCGTGTCCGTCCTTTATCCCGATGCATCGCGCGTGGAAGATCCAGCAGATACGGATATTCCGGTTCTTTATCTCTTGCACGGGATGAATGGCAATCATCATTCTTGGCTGAAGCGAACCCATGTGGAGCGCATCCTGCGCAATACCAATCTGATCGTGGTCCTACCCAATACCAATAATGGCTTTTACACAGACACCCAGTATGGCTACAACTACTACACGGCCATTGCGGAGGAATTGCCAGAGACTCTTTCTCGCTTCTTTCCTCATATGACTAAGAAACGGGAGAAGACCTTTATTGCTGGTCTATCCATGGGAGGCTATGGCTCAATGCTCTTGGCTCTCAAGACCAATCGTTTCTCTCATGCGGCTAGTTTTTCAGGAGCTTTGAGTTTCCACGATCGGGATTTTGAAAACAATGACTTGGAGCAACTAGCTTTTTGGAAGGGGATCTTTGGAGAGGTTGAGGATTGGACGACTAGTCCCTATTCGCTAGAGACTGCTGCCAAGAAGTTTTCAGATAAGAAGACCAAATTCTGGATCTGGTGTGGGGAGCAGGATTTCCTTTATGAGGCCAATAATTTTGAAGTCAAGGAACTAGAAAAGTTAGGCTTGGATGTCACTTATAGCCACAGCCCAGGCAAGCACGAATGGTTCTACTGGGAACGTGAGTTGGAGCACTTTTTACAAACCCTACCAATCGACTTTGAATTGGAAGAACGGTTAAGTTAAGATACAAAGCCTGTGTTCGTTTACTAAAAGCTAGGAGTCAGAACATTTGTTCTGGCTTTTCGTATATATAAGAAGAAGACTAGAAAGGTGACTTATTCATTTCAGTCCCGCTTTCTTTGTGGTATAATAGGAACGATTGAATAAATGCGCTAAAAATAGCGAACAAGATAAGAGGAGAGAAATATGACTAAAGATATTCGTGTGCGTTATGCACCAAGTCCAACAGGACTACTACACATCGGAAATGCCCGTACAGCATTGTTTAACTACTTGTACGCGCGTCATCATGGTGGAACCTTTATCATCCGTATCGAGGATACGGACCGCAAGCGTCACGTCGAAGATGGTGAACGTTCCCAGCTTGAAAACCTTCGTTGGTTGGGCATGGACTGGGATGAAAGCCCTGAGACGCACGAAAACTATCGCCAATCAGAACGGTTGCCACTTTACCAAAAATACATCGACCAACTCTTGGCGGAAGGAAAAGCTTACAAATCTTACGTCACTGAAGAAGAATTGGCAGCAGAACGTGAACGCCAAGAAGCAGCTGGAGAAACACCTCGCTATGTCAATGAATACCTCGGAATGAGTGAAGATGAAAAAGCAGCCTATGTAGCAGAACGCGAAGCTGCAGGTGTGGTTCCAACAGTTCGTTTGGTAGTGAATGAGTCTGGTATCTACAAGTGGCATGATATGGTCAAAGGCGATATCGAGTTTGAAGGTGGCAATATCGGTGGGGATTGGGTCATCCAGAAGAAAGATGGCTACCCAACTTACAACTTTGCCGTTGTGATCGATGACCACGATATGCAAATCTCTCACGTCATCCGTGGAGATGACCACATTGCCAATACCCCAAAACAGCTCATGGTCTATGAAGCTCTTGGATGGGAAGCACCAGAATTTGGTCACATGACCTTGATTATCAACTCTGAAACGGGTAAGAAGTTGTCTAAACGGGACACCAATACCCTTCAATTTATCGAAGACTACCGTAAGAAAGGGTACCTTCCAGAAGCAGTCTTTAACTTTATCGCTCTTCTTGGTTGGAACCCTGGTGGGGAAGACGAAATCTTCTCTCGTGAAGAACTCATCAAACTCTTTGATGAACACCGCCTCAGCAAGTCTCCAGCAGCTTTCGACCAAAAGAAAATGGACTGGATGAGCAATGAGTATATCAAGAATGCTGATCTAGCGACTATCTTTGAAATGGCCAAACCATTCCTCGAAGAAGCAGGTCGTCTAACAGACAAGGCTGAGAAGTTTGTAGAACTCTACAAGCCACAAATGAAATCGGTCGATGAAATCGTTCCATTGACAGACCTTTTCTTTGCAGACTTCCCAGAGTTGACAGATGCAGAGAAAGAAGTCATGGCTGGTGAAACCGTGCCAACGGTACTTGAAGCCTTCAAAGCGAAACTCGAAGCCATGTCAGACGATGAGTTTGTGGCTGAAAATATCTTCCCACAAATCAAAGCGGTTCAAAAAGAGACTGGTATCAAAGGAAAGAACCTCTTTATGCCAATCCGTATTGCTGTTTCAGGTGAAATGCATGGTCCAGAATTGCCAGATACCATCTACTTGCTTGGTCGCGAAAAATCTATCCAACACATCGAAAGCATGTTGGAAAAAATCAGATAATTATCAGAAAAGCCCCTATTAAATGGGGCTTTTTGTTTTACTTCTAAAGTCAAAGCATTATAGGATTTTTTCAAAAAATTGCCCCAGTTCAACAAAAAAAGAACATGAAAACGGATTTCTTTATGTAAAGAAAAAATTTTTTTAAAAAATACTAATAATTGAGGATAATTGCTTGAAATATTTGAAAAGTGGTCTATAATATAAAGGAAATAGAAAATGTATTAAGGAGACAGAAATGTTTTTTAAGCGTTCAAACGGTGAATTCCGTGAAACGGATCGTGTGACTCGTTTTAAATTGATCAAGTCGGGTAAGAACTGGTTGCGTGCAGCAACTTCTAACTTTGGTCTTTTGAAAGTAATCCGCGGTCAGGTCGAAGAAACTGTAGTAGCTGAAGTTCGTGAAGATGAAGTATCAGCAACAGAAATGACAAGCCGAGGCTTGCTCAAAGGGATCGTAGCAGCAGGGGCTGTTCTTGGTGCAGCTACAGTAGCGAATGCTGCTAAAGCTGATGAAAATGGATCAGACGTTGCGACAGCATCTGAACTTTCAAGTGAAGCTCTTGTAGTGCAAGGAAGTACTGTACTTGGTACAACTTCAACTACTCAATCAACTACTGAATCTACAACAGAATCAGCAAGTGCATCTGCATCAGCAAGCACTTCAACATCTGTAAGTGTCTCTGTATCTGAATCAGCTTCATTGAGCGAACAAGGATCTGCAGAACTTTCAGCTGCTCTTAGCGAATCAGCTGTAGCAACTTCATCTGAAGCTGCTTCAGACGCATCTACAACAGCTACTAAATCTGAAGATAAAGTTGTCCTAGAACAAAATACTTCAGAAGCAGCCTTGTTGAACAAGATCGCAGGAGACTACTCAGCAACTGTTTCAGCTCCAGAAAAGAAAGCAGCACTTGATGCTGCCATCGCTAAAGTTCAAACAGAATTGACAGCAAGCAACGGCTTGATCAACGCTAATGCTTCAGCTCAATCATACGCTGAACAACGCGAACGTTTGAGCAAGTCAGTAGATGACATGATGGCAACCTTGACTGCAGCAGGATTTACTGGTAACACAACAGTAAACGGTGCTCCAGCAGTTTATGCGCAATTGGATGCTATTGCTACATCAAGCACAAATCCATCTGGTGTTGCTGTAACACCAGGAATGGACAATGCGAATGGTGCAACACTTACTGATAAATCAACAACAATTCCTTCTGGATATGCAGCTGACCCAACTTCAGGTCGTTTGACATTTGGTATTTGGAATCTTTCTTCATACAACCAACTTTACAACAAAAACTACTACATTACATTGTCTGTAGACAAGACAAATAGTGCATCAAATCCAAATGTATTTGTTCGTTTGGTTGATAAAACAACTGGTAGTGAAGTTGCGAATACAACATTAAGTAATGCTGTTGCTGCCAAAGAAATCAATCTTGGTAACCTTTCAAGTCAGAAGTACTATCCATACCTTGTTTATAATGCTTCTACTGATGGAAATCCTTCTAGTGTCGATATCATTATCAAGCACAATGAAGAATTGAATCCTAGCGGTTTTGATTACAAGACAGAGCAAGTCTATGACTACCTTTCACCTGCTAACCAAGGTGAAAAGAAACCGAACGTTGAAATTGCTGTACCATCAACCAAGATGAATCAAACAACTCACTATAAAGTGGTTGATACAACTTCATCAACTTATAATGCATCACGTTCTAAAGCAGATACAACAACTCAAAGCTACAAACCAACTGGTAATGAAACAGAACTTGCTTCATATACTCAAACAGGTATCCAAGGTCAAAACTATACTGCATCAAATCCTCGTACATTTGATGGTTATGTTTTGTATCAACAGGCTGATTCTTCAACTATGTCTGGTGAATTAGGTAACACTGTAGGTACTAAATATGCCGAACTCAAGGGTAGCCGTCAACATTACTACGTAAAACGTATTCGTGAAATTGTTGACAACGATGGTTCAACAGTTACTAAGATTTATGTATTGGATCCATCTGCTGTTTCTACTTATAATGAATCAGTAATGGCAGATAACACTGATACAACTGGATATACACTTGTTTACACTACTCCAGTGATTAAACCAGGTGACAAGTATATTCCCGCAGCAACAAACATGGAAGCTGATAAACGTCTCGTTTCAAGCAAGAATGGTGACTACCAATTGTCTGTTTCTCCATGGCACAATCCAGATAAACCAAATGAAGGTTTAGTATATATTACAGGTTGGTATACAGCTGGTCATTACAATGATGCAAATTATATGTTCATTGATGAACCTAAGGGAACTGCAAGTGCTTTACCTGGTGGTAATACGCAAAATGTTATCGGTGGACGTACGAAATATGCTATCGTTCAATCAACAGGTAAGATTTTCACTGATTCTTTCGGTAATCCAGTGAAATCTACAAGTGGATTTGGTAACCAATACTCAATTCCATCAGCAAGTGAAAAACCATCTGGTGATACGGTTCACTACTACCGTAAGATGAATGATTCTGAGTCAGCATCACAATCACAATCGCAATCTAACTCACAATCATTATCTGAATCAGAAGTTGTTTCTAAGTCACAATCTGTTTCACAATCACAATCAACATCTGAAAAGACTTCTAAATCAATTTCTGAATCTGCATCAGCATCGTTGAGCGAATCGACACGTGAATCAGCTTCAACGTCAACAAGTCAATCAGCATCATTGAGCACATCGGCTTCAACAAGTGCATCAACATCAGGAAGCCAATCAGCATCATTGAGCACATCGGCTTCAGTAAGTGCGTCAACCTCAGCAAGCCAATCAGCATCATTGAGCACATCGGCTTCAGTAAGTGCATCAACATCAGGAAGCCAATCAGCATCATTGAGCACATCGGCTTCAGTAAGTGCATCAACGTCAGCGAGCCAATCAGCATCATTGAGTACTTCAGCTTCAGTAAGTGCATCTACAACTCAAAGCAACTCTGAATCAAATACTGAATCAGCGTCACAATCTATTTCAGAATCACGTTCTGAATCAGCATCAATTTCATTATCTGAATCAGTATCATTGTCTGAATCACGTTCTGAATCAGCTTCAACCTCAGCAAGCCAATCAGCATCATTGTCTGAATCACGTTCTGAATCAGCTTCAACCTCAGCATCTGAATCAGCATCAACGTCAGCAAGCCAATCAGCATCATTGAGCACATCGGCTTCAGTAAGTGCATCAACATCAGCAAGCCAATCAGCATCATTGAGCACATCGGCTTCAGTAAGTGCATCAACATCAGCAAGCCAATCAGCATCATTGAGTACATCGGCTTCAGTAAGTGCATCAACATCAGCAAGCCAATCAGTATCATTGAGCACATCGGCTTCAGTAAGTGCATCAACATCAGCAAGCCAATCAGCATCATTGAGCACATCGGCTTCAGTAAGTGCATCAACGTCAGCAAGCCAATCAGCATCATTGAGTACCTCAGCGTCTGCATCTGAGTCAGCATCACAATCTATTTCAGAATCACAATCTGAGTCAGCATCAGTATCATTGAGCGAATCAGTATCAGTATCTCAATCATTGTCTGAATCAGCTTCAACGTCATTGTCTGAGTCAGCTTCAACATCAGTAAGCCAATCATCATCATTGAGCGAATCAGTATCTGCATCTGAGTCAGCATCGCAATCTATTTCAGAATCACAATCTGAGTCAGCATCAGTATCATTGAGCGAATCAGTATCAGTATCTCAATCATTGTCTGAATCAGCTTCAACTTCTGCATCTGAATCAGCATCAACGTCAGCAAGCCAATCAGCATCATTGAGTACCTCAGCGTCTGAATCAGCATCAACGTCAGCAAGCCAATCAGCATCATTGAGTACCTCAGCATCTGAATCAGCATCAACGTCAGCAAGTCAATCAGCATCATTGAGTACATCAGCATCTGAATCAGCTTCAACCTCAGCAAGCCAATCAGCATCATTGAGTACATCAGCATCTGAATCAGCTTCAACATCAGCGAGCCAATCAGCATCATTGAGTACATCAGCATCTGAGTCAGCTTCAACATCAGCAAGCCAATCAGCATCATTGAGTACATCAGCATCTGAATCAGCTTCAACATCAGTAAGTCAATCAGTATCAGCATCTGAATCAACTTCAACATCAGTAAGTCAATCAGTGTCTGCATCTGAATCAACTTCAACATCAGTAA
>JAGZKI010000043.1 GCA_018365265.1 Streptococcus parasanguinis
ATTCGATTTCGTCGTCCCACCTCCGCACAGTTGAGTAGGGCTGTAAAAGCTGATGAAATCAGCGTAGTAGAGCCCACTCAACCACTGCGTCTTGCTCGATAATCCAAAAATAATTGAGAGGCTAGGACTTTTGTCCCAGCCTCTATTTGTTTAAAGTTCACTATCTGATAAGCTAAAGGTATCGCCGTGTTGGAGATCCCCGTACTGGTAGCCCCGTTTGAACCAGCGCATGCGTTGCTCGGAGGTTCCGTGGGTAAAGCTATCTGGCACCGAGTAGCCGTAGGCTTGCTCCTGGAGTGTGTCGTCACCGACCGCATGAGCTGCATTCATGGCTTCTTCGATATCGCCGATATCCAAAAGGTTTCGGTCTTGAATGGAGCGGGCCCAGACACCGGCTAGGTAATCGGCTTGTAGCTCGATGCGGACACTGATAGCATTTCGTTCCTTTTCAGAAAGACCTTGTTGCATCCGATGGTATTTGCCAAGGATTCCCAGCTCGTTTTGTACGTGGTGGCCGACTTCGTGGGCGATGACATAGGCCATGGCGAAGTCCCCGCTAGCCTTGTATTTGGTTGTCAATTCCTTGTAGAAGCTCATATCCAAATAAATCTTTTTGTCGGTCGGACAGTAGAAAGGACCAGCAGATGCTTGCCCAACCCCACAGCCTGTCTGTGTCCGTCCGGTATAGAAGACTAGTTTGGGCTCATGGTAAGTGCGTCCTTCGGCTTGAAAGACCTTGTGCCAATGATCTTCGGTCGTTCCAAGGACCTTGCTGACGAACTCAGCATCTGCATCGTCGACATGGGTCTTGTTGGTGCGCGTGACTTGGGTGGATTGGTAAGGTTGAGAAGAAGTCCCATTTCCAAAGAGACCCCCAAGACTAGCGCCACCACCTCCTAGAAGAACCAGAAGAAGGATGAGGACGATCTTACTCTTGAAGCTCCCCGGCGATAGTAAGATCTGTAAAATGCCTCCGCCAAGATTACTATTGCCTGAAGACTGGGAGTAGCTTTGCCCTCGACGATCTTCGATATTTCTACTTTCTTTTAGGTTATCACTTTTCATATTCGTCTCCTTTTGTTTTATTTTACCAAAAATGAGGCAAAAACCAGAGTGATAACGCTTTAGATTTGCTTTTTTCTTGACAGGAGATTTTCTGTTCTTGTCAAAACGTGGAAAACTTGCTATAATGGGGTGAACGGAGGCGTTATGGCATTAAAAAAAGCAAGTCTAGCGTGTACGGTTTGTGGGTCACGCAATTACTCCATTAAGTTGAGTGGGACGCCAAAACCAACACGTCTAGAAGTCAATAAATTCTGCAAGCATTGCAGCAAGTATACCATCCATAAAGAAACACGATAGGAGAGAGTTGTGAAATTCATTAAAGATATTTTCGTCTTACTAAAAGATACAACTTGGCCAAATCGCAAGGAAAGATGGAAAAACTTTATCTCAGTGATTGAGTACACCGCTTTCTTTGTTGCATTGATTTATTTGTTCGACAAAGTCATTGCACGTGGCCTATTGCACATGATCAATTTCTTTTAAGAAAAGAAGCCAGGTGGGATCCCCAGGGTCCCACTTTTTGTAGTCTTTTCTTAAAAATAAATCAGCAAACCTCTTTGCATTCCTGCAAAATGTGGTATAATGAAGCTAGGAAAAGGAAAGCCAAGAGGCTTTTTTTAGTATGTTCACAAAAGCTCGAGCAGGCTAAACAGAAAGAAAGGATGCCCAAATGGACAGTTTTGATAAAGGCTGGTTTGTACTACAAACCTACTCAGGATATGAAAACAAGGTAAAAGAGAATCTTTTGCAACGTGCGCAAACTTACAATATGTTAGAAAACATCTTGCGCGTAGAGATTCCAACTCAAACCGTACAAGTTGAGAAAAATGGTAAAACAAAAGGAATCGAAGAAAACCGCTTCCCAGGTTATGTCTTGGTAGAAATGGTCATGACAGATGAAGCTTGGTTTGTCGTTCGGAATACACCGAACGTTACAGGTTTCGTCGGATCACACGGGAACCGTTCAAAACCAACTCCATTGTTGGAAGAAGAAATCCGCAGCATCTTGCTCTCTATGGGTCAAACCGTTCAAGAGTTTGACTTGGATGTCAAGGTGGGCGATACAGTTCGTATCATCGACGGTGCCTTCACAGACTATACTGGTAAGATCACTGAAATTGATAACAACAAGGTGAAAATGGTCATTTCTATGTTCGGTAACGATACAGTTGCAGAAGTGAATTTGAACCAAATTGCTGAATTGTAAGAAAAATAGAACCCTCCAAGAAAAACTTGGAGGGTTCTTTGTATGGATCGTTATTGATTTTTATCCAGGCCAGTGATCTTTTTTAACTGCTTGGTTTCTGCAGCAGATGTAACATTGAAGATCTTATTGCCTTGTGTAGAGAAGCTAGATTCATCTCCGTTGCTATCTTTATAGACATAGCTGGTCCCATTTTCTGAACGCATAATGGCATAGGGTTTTCCGAGACGTTCGAGGGCCATTTTTGGTGTATCGGATTTGGAAATACTGCCAGTAGACTGGTGGTTGGCATCGCCCCCTCTTAGTCGGAAGGTGATATCTGTTAACACATTATTGCGGAAGAAAGCCATGATATCGCCATTGTCTGTTGCCCAAACATTGACCCCATCGCCAGGATTCGCACTGTCTGTGCTACTTACGGGTTGACCAAAGGCTGCAACTACGTCATCGTAACTGCTTCTTTCTTTTGGCCCACCAACCTCTTGTCCATCTTCGGTTCTCAATACAAAACCGGTGGTAGGGTGGAGGTTCTTGAGTTTTTCGATCTCAGGAATGGATGCAGCTCCTGGCACATATTGGAGAGATGCGCCATCATCTGGATCCAAGCTGAAGCGACCTGAAAAATCATCTGAGCTACTGCTGTCTGAAGAAGTGCTCGACGATTTACTAGATGATGCTTTGGTAGAAGATTGTTTGATCGGTTTTCTAGAGCTAGAAGCTGTTTTTGCTGGTTGCGCAGAATTGGCAGGTGAGCAAGCGGCTAGTGTCACTAGTGAAAGAAGGCCGATCGCAAAGAAACGAATGTTTTTCATAAATACCCTTTCTAATGTGCTTCGCCAATCAGGCGAGGTTTTATTATATCAATAATCAAGGAAAGGAGCAAATGGCAACAAAAAAACCCCCTATTGCTAGGGGAATTTTTAAAAGATAAAAGATGATAAAAAATTTTATTATCAAGGCGGTAGACGGATTTGAACCGACGATCAAGCTTTTGCAGAGCCGTGCCTTACCACTTGGCTATACCGCCATAACATATAATATTGTAACCTAAAAATAAAGATAGGTCAAGAAAAACTTTTTACGTCAAACAACTTTAGAAAACCATTTCATCGTAGGGATTGAAAAAATCTCTCAAATAGCTTGCGAATTCTAGGGATTTCTGCTATACTTATAGAGTTGTCTAAGACAGCAAATACTCATCTCGGATCCATTGTGGCACCGTTGCCCTTGTGGTCGTGCTGCAAGTTGACGTCTGAGAGAGGAGAAAAAAACAAAAAAGGAGAAACTACTCATGGCAGTAATTTCAATGAAACAACTTCTTGAGGCTGGTGTACACTTCGGTCACCAAACTCGTCGCTGGAACCCTAAGATGGCTAAGTACATCTTCACAGAACGTAACGGAATCCACGTTATCGACTTGCAACAAACTGTAAAATATGCAGACCAAGCATACGACTTCATGCGTGATGCAGCTGCAAACGATGCAGTGATCTTGTTCGTAGGTACTAAGAAACAAGCTGCTGATGCTGTTGCAGAAGAAGCTGTTCGTGCAGGTCAATACTTCATCAACCACCGTTGGTTGGGTGGAACTCTTACTAACTGGGGAACAATCCAAAAACGTATCGCTCGTTTGAAAGAAATCAAACGCATGGAAGAAGATGGAACTTTTGAAGTTCTTCCTAAGAAAGAAGTTGCATTGTTGAACAAACAACGCGCTCGTCTTGAAAAATTCTTGGGCGGTATCGAAGACATGCCTCGTATCCCAGACGTAATGTACGTTGTGGATCCACATAAAGAACAAATCGCTGTTAAAGAAGCTAAGAAATTGGGTATCCCAGTTGTAGCGATGGTCGACACAAACACTGACCCAGATGATATCGATGTTATCATCCCAGCGAACGATGACGCTATCCGCGCTGTTAAATTGATCACTGCGAAAATGGCTGACGCTGTTATCGAAGGACGTCAAGGTGAAGACAGTGTTGCTACAGTAGAAGCTGAATTGGCAGCTACTGAAGGTCAAGCTGATTCAATCGAAGAAATCGTTGAAGTTGTAGAAGGCGACAACGCTTAATTCATTCAATAAGTAACGAACCTAAGAGGGCAGGGCTCAGCCCGACCCTCTTATTTTATTAAAAAAATATAGGAGAACAAAAATGGCAGAAATTACAGCTAAGCTTGTAAAAGAATTGCGTGAAAAATCTGGTGCCGGTGTCATGGACGCTAAAAAGGCATTGGTTGAAGTTGAAGGTGATATCGAAAAAGCGATCGAATTGCTTCGCGAAAAAGGTATGGCTAAAGCAGCTAAGAAAGCTGACCGTGTTGCCGCTGAAGGTTTGACTGGTGTTTATGTCAACGGTAATGTTGCAGCAGTTGTTGAAGTGAATGCTGAAACTGACTTCGTTGCGAAAAACGCTCAATTCGTTGAATTGGTAAACGCAACAGCAAAAGTCATCGCTGAAGGTAAACCAGCTAACAACGAAGAAGCTCTTGCTTTGACAATGCCTTCAGGTGAAACTCTTGAAGCTGCATACGTATCTGCAACAGCTACAATCGGTGAAAAAATTTCATTCCGTCGTTTTGCCTTGCTTGAAAAAACAGATGCACAACACTTCGGTGCTTACCAACATAATGGTGGACGTATCGGTGTTATCTCTGTAATCGAAGGTGGAGACGAAGCACTTGCTAAACAAATCTCAATGCACATCGCTGCAATGAAACCAACTGTTCTTTCATACAAAGAATTGGATGAGCAATTCGTGAAAGATGAATTGGCACAATTGAACCACGTCATCGACCAAGATAACGAAAGCCGTGCAATGGTTGGTAAACCAGCTCTTCCACACTTGAAATTCGGTTCTAAAGCTCAATTGACTGACGAAGTGGTTGCTCAAGCTGAAGAAGATATCAAAGCTGAATTGGCAGCTGAAGGTAAACCAGAAAAAATCTGGGATAAAATCATCCCAGGTAAAATGGATCGCTTCTTCTTGGACAACACAAAAGTTGACCAAGCCTACACTCTTCTTGCACAAGTCTACATCATGGATGACAGCAAGACAGTTGAAGCTTACCTTGAATCAGTAAATGCTTCAGTTATCGAATTCGTTCGTTTTGAAGTTGGTGAAGGTATTGAAAAAGCTTCAAATGACTTTGAAGCAGAAGTTGCAGCTACAATGGCAGCAGCTCTTAACAACTAAGAATAAAAAAATAAGAGGTTTCGAAGGAAACCTCTTTTTTGTGTGGAAAATATCTTATATCATTGTTTAAGCTGTTTTAAAATATTAACAAACTTTGTTTTCAAAAAATAACAGATGTTACCGAAGATTCATCCAAATACTTTCTGAAACTTTCCGCCGTGAGAAAAGTGCTTGAAACAATGAAGTTTCAAGCACTCGGGAGTTTTGAAACTTTAGGTTCAAAACTAAGTCATGGAACTTCATAGAAGTTCGCTGACGTCCGTACTCACCTAAGGAAAGATTCAGAGAAAATATTATGTGAATTGATATCATGGGCTCAGTCTTTTGCTTAATGTGCGAAGGTATCGATTCCTAGAAGCAGGGACAGGGTTCCCATGATGAGGCCGGCTAGGATCACTCCGAGCATGACTGCGAGGCTACTGCGTTTGAAGTCCCAGTCAAGGATAGAAGCTGCAAGAGCTCCGGTCCAGGCACCAGTTCCTGGTAAAGGAATGCCGACGAATAGGAGTAGGGCCCAGAAGATTCCTTTGTCTCCTGCAGCTTTCTCTAATTTTTGTCCGCCTCTATGGCCCTTATTGAGACACCAGCTAAAAAAGCCTCCGATGATCGGTTTTTTTGCGCCCCAAGTGAGGATATGGCGGGCGAAGAAGAAGATCAGAGGGACGGGGAGAAGATTTCCAATCACTCCGATCAGGAGCGCTGTCCATAAGGGAATACCATTTGCAATGGCAAAAGGGATGGCCCCGCGCAATTCAACAAGGGGAACCATGGAGATCAGGAAGGTAAAGATATATTTCATTAGTCAAGCCTTTCGATTAGTCTTCTTCATTCTATCGTATCTTCCTTCAATTGACAACTATTCCAGCTTTGGAATGAACTTTTTAAATCTTTTATCTTGACTTTCTGGTGGAGGAAGCATATAATAGAGACATAGTTAATTAGAATCATTATAAAAAAGGAGAAACGATATGACAACTATGAAACATGAAGCAGCTACTGATGTAGCAACTTTTGCACCTTCTAATAAAGAAACTCTTCCAGAAACAAAAGCCCTCTTGAACCAAGTCGTAGCAGATCTCTACGTCGCTCACATTGCCCTTCACCAAGTACACTGGTATATGCGTGGACGTGGCTTTATGGTTTGGCATCCAAAGATGGACGAATACATGGACAGCTTGGATGCAACCTTGGATGAAGTGAGCGAACGCTTGATCACTCTTGGTGGCGCGCCATATTCTAGCATGACTGAATTTTTGGAACACAGCAATATTGAAGAACGCCGTGGAACATTTACGAAAAATGTAGAAGAAAGCTTGACACGTGTTCTTGAAATCTTCCATTACCTTGACGGTCTTTACCAAAAAGCTTTGGATGTTACCGACGCTGAAGGCGACGATGTAACCAACGATATCTTTGTTGGGGCTAAAGCAGAACTTGAAAAGAACATTTGGATGGTGGCAGCTGAACTTGGTCAAGAACCAGGATTATAAGATCATAAAAAAAATAGAAGCCATTGGCTTCTATTTTTTTGGTGTTTTTTCTAGTGGGAAAAATTAGTAGAAATTTATTTAGGAAGGATAAATCCATTCGATGTGAGGTGCGCGTTCTTTAATTTGCTTTTGTATTGTATTAAAATCGGCTCCTTCTGCATTTGAAAAATTCACCTTGTCGAGTAGTTTGTCCTTCTTATCATAAAAATAAAGAAAGCGATCTGTATAAGTAACATCGTTAGCGGAGCTAGTCTTTATTTTGTATTCTATTTTATGGATGTCGCTATATTTCATCTGTAACTGGTTTCGATATGCATTTCCAATAGTATAGATAGCATCATCAGTGATAGTGAGGAGGGGAGGCTCAATTGCTGTCATCCCATTGTAGCAGGCGATAAGTAAGAAGGAAGCGATAGAAAATCCGGTGAATACAAGAAAAAGAAAAAGAAAATCATCATTATTTCTTGAACTTGAAAGCTGAGAGGCTTCGGTATTCCTTGCGGACGTGATTTGATTCTGGGTTGAAGAGTAGTGAAGTTCTTGCCTTGAACTAGAGAAGGTCCCTTGGGGAGTTGATTTTACTTGAGAACCTGATTGGATTGCTTGAAATAGAAAAATTAAAATCATCACGATTATAGGAACGATAGAATAGGAATAAGAAATTTTTTCTTTTTTATATTCTATTTTTTCACTCATAGGTAAACCTCATTTTTTTACATTAGTTGAACCATTTTATCATATTTTTATTACGGGTAGGTAACAAATAAAGCTTGTTTGTACTAATTAAAGGAATTCTTAATCTAACTATAGTTGGAGCGAAATCGAGGCCTATCGCTCCTATTTTTTTGGTATAGTTAATATGTGATTTTCTGTAAGCGTTCGCAGGTATAAGAAAGCGCTTACAAATTGAATAGTTAATCCTAAGAGGAGGTTTTTATGGGAAAGTCTTTTTTTGAAAAGCGTCCTGTTTTTAGTATTCGTAAGCTCTCAGTTGGAGCTTGTTCTGTTGTGATTGGGATTTCGGCCTTGGGTCTTTCAAGGGTCCATGCGGAAGAAAAGCCAGCCCTCGAAAGTGAACCGACTTCGATGGAGACACCAAGTGTTGTAACGGAAAATTCAGAAACGGAAGTTCCTGAAGCTGGTGCAAGGGTTTCAGAAGCTCCAGCTGTCATCACCCCTACCAGAGCTGAGGGAAAGCCGGCGCCTCAAGGCGAAGGCCAGCCCGTTTCAGCTTCATCTGAGCGTGCTACAGGAACGGAAGAAACAGCTGCTCCAGATCAAAATCGTGTAGCGGAGGATATTGTGCAAGATCGAGAACGTGATTTTAATAAAGATTGGTATTTTAAATTAAATGCAGCTCCTGGTGCAGAAGGGCGTCAAGTGGATGTCAAGGATTGGAAAAAATTAGATCTTCCTCATGACTGGTCTATTTTCTTTGATTTCGATCACAACTCTCCTGCTCAAAATGAAGGGGGGCAATTAAACGGAGGGGATGCTTGGTATCGTAAGACCTTCCGTTTGGACGACAAGGATCTAGATAAGAAGGTCCGCTTGGAATTTGGCGGGGTTTATATGGATTCCAAAGTCTATGTAAACGGACAATTCGTTGGTCATTATCCAAATGGCTACAATGCCTTTTCTTATGATATTACTCCTTATTTGAATGCGGATGGAAGCGAGAATACCATCGCCGTTCATGTGGTCAATCAACAACCAAGTAGCCGTTGGTATTCTGGTAGCGGAATTTACCGGGATGTTAAGCTGAGTGTAACGGACAAGGTTCATTTAGCGCAGTATGGGACTACGATTACGACCCCTCAGTTAGAAAAACAGCAAAATGGGGCAGTAGATACAGTGGTGAAGAGCCGCATTGTCAACCAGGATGATCAAGCCCATAGTGTGTATGCGGAATATGAAATTGTCGATCAAAATGGCCAAGTGGTGAGCGAAAAAACGCGCAGTGAAGCGCAAGCTGTTCTAGCAGGTCAAGAGATCAACCTATCTCAAACCCTCCATGTTGAAAAACCAACCCTCTGGGATGTGAAAACGGATCATCCAGCTCTCTATACCTTGTATACGCGGGTTTATCGGGATTCGCAGTTGGTCGATGTGCAAAAGGAACGCTTTGGTTATCGCTATCTCAACTGGACACCAGAAGGTGGCTTCTTCCTCAATGGGGTGGCGACGAAATTCCACGGGGTATCCCTTCACCATGACCACGGGGCTCTTGGAGCTGAGGAAAATTACAAGGCTGAATACCGTCGTCTCAAACAGATGAAGGACATGGGAGTCAATGCCATCCGGACGACCCACAACCCAGCCAGTGAACAAACCTTAAAAATTGCTGCTGAGTTGGGCTTGATGGTTCAAGAAGAAGCTTTTGATACCTGGTATGGTGGTAAGAAACAATACGATTACGGTCGTTTCTTTGAAAAGGATGCCACTCACCCAGAAGCTCGTAAGGGGGATACTTGGTCCGATTACGATCTACGAACCATGGTAGAGCGGGGCAAGAACAATCCAGCCATTGTCATGTGGTCAATCGGTAACGAAGTCGGTGAAGCAGATGGTTCAGACAAATCTGTCGCAACTGTTCGTCGCTTGGTCAAGACCATCAAGGACGTGGATGCAACCCGCTATGTCACCATGGGAGCTGATAAATTCCGCTTTGGCGATGGATCAGGAGGCCATGAAAAGGTAGCAGCAGAGCTCGATGCGGTTGGATTTAACTATTCAGAAGCCAACTATGAAAGCTTACGGGCGAAACATCCAAACTGGCTCATTTATGGTTCTGAAACTTCTTCTGCAACGCGGACACGGGGCTCTTACTATCACCCTGAAAGAGAATGGATCGGCAGCAACCAAGAAGACCGCCACTATGAACAATCAGACTACGGCAATGACCGGGTTGGTTGGGGGCGTACAGCGACCGCCTCTTGGACCTTTGACCGTGATCATGCCGGCTATGCGGGACAATTTATCTGGACCGGTACCGACTATATCGGTGAGCCAACCCCATGGCACAACCAAAATGACACACCTGTGAAAAGTTCTTACTTCGGTATTGTCGATACGGCCGGCCTTCCAAAGAATGATTTTTACCTCTACCAAAGTCAATGGGTATCGGCCGAGAAACATCCGATGGTGCATCTCTTGCCACATTGGAACTGGGACAATCCAGAATTAGCCAATCGTGTCATGGATGAAGAAGGACGGATCCCTGTTCGGACCTTCTCCAATGCCCACAGTGTGGAATTGATTGTCAATGGGGAATCACAAGGGGTGAAGACCTTTACCAAGAAGACCACAGCTGATGGCCGGACCTACCAAGAAGGGGCAAATCCGGATGAACTCTATCTAGAGTGGCTGGTTCCTTATGTACCAGGTAAAGTGGAAGCCATTGCCCGCAACGAAGCAGGCGACGTGATTGCGAAAGATCAAGTCGAAACAGCCGGCAAGGCTGCAGGTGTTCGCTTGCTGAAAGAAGAACACGCGATTGCAGCAGACGGTAAGGATTTGACCTATATTACCTATGAAATCGTCGATGAAGCAGGCCGTGTCGTGCCAACTGCCAATAATGTGGTGCATTTCCATTTGCATGGCCAAGGCCAAATTGTCGGTGTCGACAACGGAGAACAAGCCAGCCGTGAGCGCTACAAAGCGCAGGCAGATGGCTCATGGCAACGCAAAGCCTTTAACGGCAAAGGGGTGGTCATTGTCAAATCAACGGAGCAGGCGGGTGCCTTTACTCTGTATGCAGACTCAGACCGCTTGCAATCAGACCAAGTCAGCCTCTTTACAGGTAAGAAGGACCAAGCAGAACGCACTGTATTAGGTGTGGAACCTGTTCGACAAAGTGCTTATCTAGGAGAAAAACCAACCTTGCCAAGTAAGGTCAATGTGGTCTATAGTGATGGCAAGGCCCAAGAAGAAGCCGTTGAATGGGATACGGCAGACTATAGCCGTGCTGGCCAAGTCCGTGTGACAGGTCATGTTCAAGGACGCACGGTCGAAGCTCTGGTCGATGTGATCGGCGTGGAACAAGTCCTTCCAGTCATCAAACAAATCCCACAGGGAGCAGATCTAGCAACCGTGGATAAGGCTGTGCAATTAGTCTTCACCGATGGGACCACTGCTCACTATGAGGTCGATCAATGGACCTTGGAAGCTGGTCAAGAAGATCAGTTGTCCACACCAGGAGCACGCTTGAAAGCTACAGGACTCTTAGGCAATGGGGAAACGGTCCAAGCGACACTAGTGGTTGCAGGAGGAGATGTAGCCAAGGCTAAGAAACCAACGGTTCAGTTAGATGGAGTAGCTCTTCCAAAATTTGGTAGTGGCAACCATACCATTTTCCGTTCCCTCGCTTATGGTCAAGAGCCAGGTCAAGTCACAGCAAGTGCAGAAAATGCCCAAGTGACGGTCCTACAAGCTAACCGTGAAAATGGTTTGAAAGCTCAAATCTTTGTAACTGCTCAGGATACGGGAGCTGTACAGACCTATGTGGTCCAATTCCAAGAAGGAAGTCCACAGATTGAGCGCCTAGAATTGCGTCTGCCAGAAGGACAGGAACTCAAGGAAGACCAAACGGTACCACTTGAAGTCATTGCCCATTACCAAGATGGTAGCCAGGCAAGTCTCAAAGCAGATCAAATCGATGTGAAAACAAGAGCTGGTAGCCAAGGAAAAGCCGTCGCAACCAATAAAGGTTTGGAATTGCGGGAAGCAGGATTGGTTCATTTAGAAGCTAACTTCCAAGGACAAACGGGAGAAGTCACCTTTACCATCACGCCAAATCCAGAAGAAAAGACGGTTGTGAAGGTGCGTCCTGTACGAATCAGCACCGATCGAAATGTTTTGCCAGCTCTTCCAGAGACCGTCTTGGTCGAGTATGACAAGGGATTCCCGAAAGAAAAACGCGTGACCTGGGATGCTGTGACCGCAGATCAAGTCAAGGATTACCATAGCTTTACAGTCACAGGTCATGTAGAGGGTGTGGAAAAAGAAGCCCAAGCTCAAGTGACGGTTGAAGGCATTATCGCTGTAGAAGAAGTCAGCACTACCACTCCAGTCGGAGAAAAACCAGCCCTTCCAGAAAGCGTGAGGACCTATCACTCTAATGGAAAGACCTATGCTGCCAAGGTGGCCTGGGATGCGGTCGATCCGCAACTCTTGGCCCAAGAAGGAGAAGTTGTTCTCTCTGGTCGTGTAGAAGGAACGGATCTTCCAACCCGTCTTCATATTCGTGTTTCTAGCAACACGGTCAAGGGAGCCAATGTAGCAGAGCAATGGACAGGATCTGTCTTGCCACTCGCTTTTGCAAGTGACTCTAACGATGCAGATCCAGTTGCTAAGGTCAATGACAAGGTCATCTCCTTTACCGATGCTCCAGCTAACCGTTGGACCAACTGGGGTCGTGACAATGCGGAAGATTCGGTTGGGATCTTGTTTGGGGACTCTGGTATCTTGACCAAGCGAGCAGTGGACAACCTCCATGTTGGTTTCCACGAAGACCACGGCGTTGGGGCTCCAAGTGAATATGTGATTGAGTACTATACAGGGGAACAAATCCCAACTGTTCCAAGCAATCCAAATCGTGTCAAAGATGAAACAGATCATCCATTTAACAATCCAGCTAACTGGAAAGAAGTCAGCAACCTAACCGTTGAAGAACCGGTAGCAGCTGGTAAGATGAATCATTTCAGTTTTGATAAAGTCGACACCTATGCCGTTCGTATCCGTATGAAGACGCCAGAAGGCAAGCGTGGAAGCTCTATTTCAGAGATTCAGATCTTTGCCAATAAGGTGGCGGCAGAAGAAAAGAGCCAGTTGACCATTCGCGTCAATGGCGATGTCTTGCCAGGTGTCAACCCAAGTGTGATCGATTACTACATCGATGCGCGTGATCGGGCTTATCCACAAGTGGAAGCGACAGCCAGCCATCACGGTCTTGCAACGGTTGTGCCAAGCGTCCATGAAGGGGAGCCAATCCGTGTCATCCATAAAGCAGAAGATGGTACTATCTTACAAGAATACCGCCTCCATCTCACAAGTGATGCAGAAAAACTGAAACAAGTTGCTCCAGTAGCAGTAGAAGCAGGCAGCCGTTTTGTGAAAGTCGGTCAAGATCTAGTTCTACCATCTACCGTAGGTGTCTACTTCAAAGGGGACACAGGTTATGAACGCAAGGAACTGACGGTGGACTGGAAGCCTCTACCAGCTGATGCGCTTTCTCACGAAGGTAGCTTCACGCTGGAAGGAAAAGTCATTGGCTATGATCTGACAGCTCAGCTGACCGTCCGGGTGTCAGAAAAGACAGGAGAAAACCTCTCTGTGAACCGTGACTACAATGGAGAAGATACAAGAGCATTTGCTAGTGAAACCAACGATCTCGATCCAAATCAAATCGACTATATCGATTACATCAATGATGGTGGCTACAACGAGTACTACCGTTGGACCAACTGGAAGAGAGAGCCGGATCAAACTGAAGCCTTTGCTGGTCTCATCTTCAAGAAAAATGGTCAAGTAACAGAGCGCTTAATCAATAAAGTAGCGGTCGACTTCTTTGCAGATCAGGAAACAGGTCTGCCAACGAAAACTGTTCTTGAACGCTACATTGGTCCAGACTTTGATGTTCCGGATGATTATGGCAATCTGAAGAATCTTCCAGATCATCCATTTAACCAGGCCTCTAACTGGGAAGAAATCCCGTACAGCTTGGATTATGACTTTGAAGCAGGCTATATCTCTAACCTCAGCTTCAATGAAACTAGAACCAAAGCCATCCGTTTAAGAATGGTCCGTGATGAACATCTTAAAGGAATCGGAATCATTGAATTGAGCGCCTATGCCCCAACGGAAGAGGCTCAGGCAACAACTGATGTCACCATCCAAGTGAATGGTAAAGACCTAGAAGGTTTTAAACCAGATGTGACAGATTATCATCTAGAGTATGAGGGAGACCGTCCAATCGTTTCAGCACAAGGCAAGAATGGAACAGCCGTTACGGTCGTGGATGCTAAAAGCGCCAATGCCCCTGTTCTTGTCAAGGTTGTCTCAGAAGATGGCAAGCTCGAAAAAGTATATCAACTTTCTCTCTCCGCAAAATCACCTACAGGCTCAGCTATTCCTGAAGAAGGGGTTAAGAATCTGGTTCATACCAAACCAGAGTTGGTGATTGATCCAGAAGAGATGGACTTTGAACGCTTAGAACGTCCAAATGCGGATCTTACAAAAGGTGAGAAACGTGTGGTTCAAGAAGGTCAAAAAGGCCGCAAATTGCGCTTGGTGGAAGTCTCTCAAGAAAATGGTGTGGAAAGCCGGAAGGAACTAGATGCCTTTGTAGAACTAGATCCAGTGGCAGAAATCACAGAGGTGGGCACGAAAGAAGTACTTCCAGATACTCCACAACCAGAGCCACAGCCGCAACCGCAACCGCAACCAGAGCCACAACCACAGCCAGAACCACAGCCACTTCCGAACCCAGAGCGCCCTCATGTCTCAGCAGGACCAGTAGCTACCCCAACTCCTCAAGCATCTCTTGAGGTCAAAGCAGTGCGTCAGGAAGGGACAGATGCAGCAGGGAAGGAAGTCGAGAAAACAGCTCAAACACCAGCAGTTTCAGCTGCTCCAGTTTCCGAAGGTAGATTACCAAATACAGGAACGGAAGAAAGCGTCGCAAGCCTCGTTGCTGGAATCTTAGCGACAGGCCTTGCCAGTGCTGTGCTGGACGATCAGAAAAAAAGAGCCAATAAGGCCAAATAAAACAGCTAGAGAAACTAGCAAATAACGGAAAAAAGTTCACAGGTAACAGAAGGAGGATGGGGAATCCCCACCCTCTTTACCTGATGACATAAAGGAATAGAATATGGGAAAAAGATTATTTGATCAGAGAAATCGATTTGGTATTCGCAAACTCTCAGTAGGCGTCTGCTCGGTAGTGGTAGCGACTTGTTTTTTAGGAGTCACTACCAGTTACGCAGAGGAACAAGCTGAGAATAGTGAACCGCGTGAAGAACGGGTTGAAACGAGCAATGCAGGGGATCAAGGAAAGGAGGAGAAAACTGTGAACGAGTACCAAGAAGAATCAGAACAGCCCTCACCAGCTACTAGTGAGAAAGAAAATCGCGCAGTTAGCCAAGGGACAGAAGCAAGCCAACCAGCCACTTCTCTAGATGAGGAGCCTGAGATTGCGGATTATGGACCACTTCCAAGCAAGGCTCAGATGCAATACCACCGCGAAGAACTAGCAGCTTTCATCCACTTTGGGATGAATACTTACTACGATCGTGAGTGGGGAGATGGGCAAGAAGACCCTTATTATTTCTATCCAGAGCATCTGGATACCGATCAGTGGATCAAAACCCTGAAAGACGCGGGCTTCAAACGAACCATCATGGTCGTCAAGCACCACGATGGCTTCCTCTTGTACCCATCCAAATACACCGACCATACCATTGCTAAAAGCGGTTGGAAGGAAGGAAAAGGCGATATCCTAGCCGAAGTTTCTGCTTCTGCCAGCAAGTATGACATGGATATGGGAGTCTACCTCTCCCCTTGGGATGCTCACAGCCCGCTCTACCATGTGGATACAGAGGACCAATACAACGAATACTATCTCAACCAGCTCAAAGAAATCCTTGAAGATCCAAAATATGGGAACAAAGGCAAGTTCGTGGAAGTCTGGATGGATGGAGCGCGTGGCGATGGGGCTCAAAAAGTCACCTATACCTTTGATAAGTGGTTTGATGCCATCCGCAAGGCCCAAGGAGATATAGCCATCTTCTCAGCTGAGCCGACCAATGTTCGTTGGATTGGAAATGAAAAGGGAATTGCCGGAGATCCAGTTTGGCATAAGGTCAATCCGGATAAGATTCGCAACAATCCATCCAACAGTTACCTCAATCACGGGGATTCAGAAGGGAAGCAATACTCAGTGGGAGAAGCCGATGTTTCCATTCGTTCCGGCTGGTTCTACCATGACAATCAAGAGCCTAAGTCTTTGCGCGAATTGATGGATATTTACTTCAAATCGGTCGGCCGTGGAACTCCGCTTTTGCTCAATATTCCACCGAATCAAGATGGGAAATTTGCGGATGCTGATGTGGCGCGTTTGAAAGAATTCCGTCAGACCTTAGACCAGCTCTACAGCGTGGACTACGCGGCAGGAGCTTTGGTCGAAGCTGACTCGACACGACGCAATGCTCATTACTCAGCCAGCCATTTGACGGATGGGGATGAAAAGACCAGTTGGGCCCCTGCCGATGATGCCAAGACCGGCTCTTTTGTCCTTGATCTTGGAAAAGAGCAACATTTTGATGTGGTAGAGCTCAAAGAAACCATCGAGAAAGGCCAACGGATTTCCGGTTTCACCATCGATGTAGCGGTGAATGGGCAATGGGTTCCTTTTGGGGCTGGGTCAACCGTTGGGTACCGCCGTTTGATCAAAGGGCAACCGGTTGATAGTCGCTATATCCGGGTGTCCATCACCGATGCCCAAGCTACTCCAATCTTGAACGGAGTCTCTGTCTATAAGACGCCAGCTAGCATTGAAGAAACCGATGGCTATCCGCTTGGTTTGACCTATTATTCTGACCGGACAGCTGAGCGGGCCAATGGCCAATGGAATGAAGAGGGAGAAGGCGTTCGAGGCACCTCTATGTGGACCAAGGAAAAGGGAGCTTCGGTGACCTATCAGTTTGAAGGCACCAAGGCCTATGTCGTCGCAACTGTCGACCCTGGTCATGGGGAAATGGATATCTATGTCGATGGCCAAAAGCTAGCGACGGTCAATACCCAAAGCCCAACCCGCAAACGTAGCCAAAAGGTCTATGAAACACCGGACTTGGCAGCAGGCTCCCATACCTTGACCTTGGTCAATAGCAAGGGAGATGCGATCGCAACGGAAGGGATTTATGCCCTCAATAACCAAGAAAAGGGTCTCTTTGAGTTTGCTCAGCCAACCCTAGCTGTTAAGAAAGGCGACCCAGCGCAAGTCGTCGTCAAGAGAAAAGGTGGCTATAAAGGAAGTGCCAGTCTTAAATTGATCACAGAACCAGGAACAGGGGTTCATGGCAAGGTCTACAAAGATACCAACGTCACCCTTGAGTTCGCAGATGGCGAAACGGAAAAAACAGTCCAAGTCCCAACCCTTGATTTTGTTGGAAAAGCGAACGATGTCTATGACTTTAAGGTCAAATTGTTGCATCCAGATCAGGGAAGCCTGGTCGGTTTTATTCCAGATCTGACAGTCCAAGTGATGAACGAGGACTAGCTGCCAAAAAATCGCAAAGCAGTGGATGACCAAGAACCGAAAATGCATGATAGTGAAGGCTGGACAAAAACTGTCCAGCCTTCACTGTTTGATAGAAATAACTGTATGACGCAATGATTGAGTGCTCAAAGCACCGCTTTTGAGGTGGCAGATAGGGCTTGCGAAGCAAGTTTCCTAAGTTTATGTACACCTTTCAAGTTCCAAAGACGACCTATGGTGGCAGAAACAATATTTTCTTCAATCTCAACCTTCAACAGTCTCTCAGGCTGTTGAAGTTATGTGGGGTGGGAAAATTGAAAAGGTTTTGGGAACTTTTTCAACCGTTTTCAATTTCAGGAGTTCTTTCCTACTCCCTTATTTTTCTCCTTTCCTTAAGAGATTCCTATTTCCATAGAGTCTTTGCTTTATTTACAGCCGTAAAAATTGTATAATAGTCAAATAAGGTCAATGATGAGAAGGAACACTCCAAGGCCATTTTTTATGGGCCAAAGAGCAGAGCATCCATCTAGAAAAAAACAAGCCAGAAAGGAGCATCATGGCAAATAAGAACACATCTGATAGCATCGAAGCTTATATTAAGGCCTTGCTGGCTCAAGCTGGCATGGCAGAGCTCAAAAGAAGTGAGTTAGCCGATGTCTTTCAGGTCGTACCCAGTCAGATTAACTATGTCATTAAGACCCGTTTTACCGAGAGTCGAGGCTATATTGTAGAGAGCAAACGCGGTGGGGGTGGCTATATCCGCATTGGCAAGGTCCAGTTTTCAGATCACCATCAGATGCTCCAAGACTTGGCAGCCAATATTGGAGAAACCATCAGCCAGCAGGTCTTCAATGATATCCTCCAGATGCTCTATGAAGAAAAATTATTGACAAGACGTGAAACGCAGCTCTTGCTTGCGACGACCTCCGATGAGGTCCTAGGTCGAGATGTTCTCATCCTACGAGCAACGATGCTGAAAAAAATCATTCAACAAGTAGATAGAAAAGGAAATACCGACTAGATGAACTATTCAACAGCACTGTTAGAAAGTATAGAAGCGGCCCAAATACTAGCAGGCCACTATCAGGGACATACCTTAGATACTTGGCATCTCCTGACGGCTATGGCCAATAATCCCTATAGCGTGGCAGGTTCTGTACTTAACGATTATCCTATGCAGATCGATGAGTTTCAGGATGCGGCGGAGCATATTACAGGCCAAGCTTTTCAAAGCGACAATCGGTATGAAATCTTCCCATTTTCTTATCGGATGGAAGCCATTATGAAGCACGCAAGAGAGATTGCCCAGGTCCTTCATGCCAAGACCTTGGGAACAGAGCATGTGCTCCTCTCTCTTCTAGCAGACCGTGGGACCTTGGCGAGCCAAGTCATGGAGTTTGCCGGCTTTGCCTTTACAGAGCAAGACAAGGGAGTTCCTATTGCCTCCCTTCGCAAGAATTTAGAAGACAAGGCAGGCTGGGACAAGAATGATATCAAAGCCATCCGGAGCCTCTACCGGGCCCAAAACCCTAACCGCCAAACCATGGGAAATATGATGGGCATGCCCCCAAGCACCAGTGGAGGTCTTGAAGATTATACCCGTGATTTGACAGAAATGGCGCGTGCAGGCCAGCTTGAGCCTGTGATCGGCCGGGATGCAGAGATTTCACGCATGATCCAAATCCTCAGCCGCAAGACCAAGAACAATCCTGTATTGGTGGGAGAAGCAGGGGTCGGAAAAACCGCTCTTGCATTAGGTCTGGCTCAGCGTGTCGCTAGTGGCAATGTTCCAGCTGAAATCGCGCAAATGCGTGTTCTTGAATTGGATCTCATGAATGTCGTTGCAGGGACGCGCTTCCGTGGGGACTTCGAAGAACGGATGAACAATATCATCCAGGACATCGAAGAAGACGGTCACGTGATTCTCTTTATCGATGAACTGCATACCATTATGGGCTCAGGATCCGGTATTGATTCGACCTTAGACGCAGCCAATATTCTAAAACCAGCCCTGGCACGAGGAACCTTGCGCACAGTTGGTGCTACGACTCAAGATGAGTACCAAAAGCATATCGAAAAAGACGCGGCTCTCTCTCGTCGTTTTGCGAAAGTCACCATTGAAGAACCGAGTGTTGCAGATAGCATCCAAATTCTCCAAGGCTTGAAAGAGACCTACCAGGACCACCATCATGTGACCATTACCGATGAAGCGATCGAAACAGCTGTCAAATATTCCCACCGCTATTTGACCAGCCGTCAATTACCAGATTCAGCCATTGATCTCTTGGATGAAGCGGCAGCTACCGTACAAAACCGCGATTCCAACGGTCACGTAAAAGAAGAGTTGACCGCCTTGGACCGGGCTTTGATGGATGGCAAGTGGAAGAAAGCAGCCCAGCTCTTACAAGTAGAGGTTGCTCCCATTGTCTACAAAAAAGAGGTCACTGACCAAGATGTCTTGGTGACCTTGAGCCAATTATCGGGTATTCCAACTCAAAAACTGACCCAAACTGATGCCAAGAAGTACCTAAACTTAGAAACAGAATTGCACAAGCGCGTGATTGGTCAAGATCAAGCCGTTTCGAGTATCAGTCGGGCTATTCGTCGCAATCAATCGGGTATCCGTAGCAATAAACGTCCGATCGGTTCTTTCATGTTCCTAGGACCTACCGGTGTCGGAAAAACGGAGCTAGCCAAAGCCTTGGCGGAAGTTTTATTTGATGATGAATCGGCCCTCATCCGTTTTGATATGAGTGAGTACATGGAAAAATTCGCCGCTAGCCGCCTCAACGGTGCCCCTCCAGGCTATGTGGGCTACGAAGAAGGGGGCGAGTTGACCGAGAAAGTCCGCAACAAACCGTATTCTGTCCTCTTATTTGATGAGGTGGAAAAAGCCCACCCAGACATTTTCAATGTCCTTTTGCAAGTCTTAGATGACGGAGTCTTAACCGATAGCAAAGGCCGGAAGATCGACTTCTCTAATACCATTATCATCATGACCTCAAACCTGGGAGCAACAGCTCTTCGGGATGATAAGACAGTTGGTTTTGGTGCCAAAGATATCCGCTTTGACCAGGCCAATATGGAAAAACGCATGTTTGAAGAGTTGAAGAAGACCTATCGTCCAGAGTTTATCAACCGGATTGATGAAAAGGTAGTCTTCCATAGTCTCTCAAGCGAGGACATGCAGCAGGTGGTGAAAGTCATGGTCAAACCGCTCATTGCGACCTTGGCAGAACAAGGCATGACCCTCAAATTCCAGCCTTCAGCGCTCAAGTTGCTAGCAACCAAAGGCTACGATCCAGAAATGGGAGCTCGCCCACTCCGTCGCGTTTTGCAGACCGAAGTGGAAGATCAACTAGCAGAGCTATTGCTAAAAGGCCAAGTCCAAGAAGGGCAAACCATCAAGGTTGGAACAACAGCCGGAACGATCAAGTTCGAGATTGTCTAGGAGGACGTCATGACGCTTCAGCGATTAACCCGTATTTCGCTTTTGGCGGCCCTTTGTGTCGCTCTACGTCAGGCTTTTGCCCCTTTTCCAAATGTCCAACCTATTTCTGCCATCTTCTTTCTCTTGGTGATATTTGAAGGGTATAGCTTTGCTTTTCTTGTGATGATGATCACCATGTTTGTCTCCGCCTTTTTCCTGGGGATGAGCCTGATTGTGTTCTTTCAGATTGTCGCCTTTGGCTGTTTGATGCTCATTTGGCGCATCAGTTACAAGTGGTTGCCCTTTGTCCTTCAGATCCTTTTTGTGGGCCTACTGTCCTTTGCTTATGGGGTCTTGATCGATAGTGTTTATGCCTTGATATACCATATTCCTTGGTGGACCTATGCTTTGGTCAATGGTTTTAGTTTTAACCTTGCCCATGCTCTGTCGACGATCATTTTCTATCCCATTATCTATCAAATCTTTAGGAGATTTTATGTTGAAAAAAACCATTTCTAGCTTGATGACCTTACTTGCAGCTCTTCTTTTAGCGAGTTGCGCTTCGTCTCATAGCACAAACCATCAAACAACAGCTTCTAGCACAGAAGTTGCCAAGAAAAACGAAATTTTGATTACGATTAGCGTGACGCCAGAAGGTCAAAAAGCGCAATCAAAAACCTTGAAAGTAGCAGAAGAGAGCAACCTTATGAAAGTGCTCAAAGACAACTACAAGATTGAAGAAAAAAATGGCCTGATCACCTCGATTGACGGTCACAGCCAAGATGAAGCCAAAGGCCTTTACTGGATGTACAAGATTAATGGAGAGATGGCTCCAAAAGGTGCTGCTGAAACCACCGTTAAAAAAGGGGATAAGATCGAATTCTATCAAGAAGTGTATAAATAATGAGGAGAGAGTGGGACAGAAATCGGTAATTCGTTAGAATTCGATTTCGTCGTCCCACCTCCGCACAGTTGAGTAGGGCTGTAAAAGCTGATGAAATCAGCGT
>JAGZKI010000044.1 GCA_018365265.1 Streptococcus parasanguinis
AGCTGATGAAATCAGCGTAGTAGAGCCCACTCAACCACTGCGTCTTGCTCGACAATCCAAAAATAATTGAGAGGCTAGGACTTTTGTCCCAGCCTCTTTATTATTTCAGAGCTAGTTTGCTTTCTTTTAAGGAATTACTTGGAGGGAATAAAAGAAAAACAGAGATGGAAGAAATTATTTTTCTTCCATCTCTGTTTTTTGTCCTTGAATGGCTTTTTTGAGCCACCAAAGTGAGCCGGCTAGGATCAGGGCAGCAAGCCAAAAAATCCAAGCCTCAATAGTGGTTAGAAAAAAGTAGAGAGCGATAGCATCGACCAATAAAAGTGGGATGAGAATCTGTTTTCTTATTTTCATAAGAATATTGTATCATAAATTCTAGAGGAAACAAATGAAATCAAGCCTTTCTAAGTATTTTGTAGGATCTGAAAAGGTCCGATAGGGTTAGTTAGTGAATTTTCTTTCAGGAGTGCATCTTGGTCCCATTTGTGGTAAAATAGTAAAGATATGAGTAAAGAATTTCATCATGTAACGGTTTTGCTTCATGAAACGATCGATATGCTGGATGTTAAGCCAGATGGGATCTATGTAGACGCCACATTGGGTGGGGCAGGCCACAGCGAATATTTGTTAACAAAATTAAATGAATCGGGCCATCTTTATGCCTTTGACCAAGATCAGCATGCAATTGAGAATGCTAAGATTCGTTTAGCTCCATTCATCGAGAAAGGCATGGTGACCTTCATTAAGGATAACTTTCGTCATTTGAAGGAACGTCTAAACGAATTGGGTGTGACTGAAATTGATGGAATCTGTTATGACCTAGGTGTCTCTAGTCCTCAGTTAGATGAACGGGAACGCGGATTTTCTTACAAGAAAGATGCGCCGTTAGACATGCGGATGAATCAAGAAGCTTCCTTGACAGCCTATGAAGTCGTTAATAGCTACGATTACCATGATCTAGTCCGTATTTTTTTCAAATATGGAGAGGACAAATTTTCCAAGCAAATTGCGCGGAAAATTGAGCAAGCACGAGCAATTAAACCGATTGAAACGACGACTGAATTAGCAGAGGTTATTAAATCTGCTAAACCAGCTAAGGAGCTCAAGAAAAAGGGCCATCCTGCTAAACAGATTTTCCAAGCCATTCGTATCGAAGTCAATGATGAACTGGGAGCTGCAGATGAATCAATTCAGCAAGCCATGGATTTGTTGGCCCTCGATGGTCGTATTTCTGTGATTACCTTTCATTCGTTAGAGGATCGATTGACCAAACAATTGTTTAAAGAAGCTTCGACGGTTGAGGTTCCAAAGGGGCTTCCCTTTATTCCAGATGATTTGAAACCAAAGATGGAGTTAGTCAACCGGAAACCTATTTTGCCAAGTGAAGAAGAGCTTGAGGAAAATAATCGATCTCATTCAGCAAAATTACGGGTTGCTCGAAAAATACACAAGTAAGAGGAATTGATATGGCAGCAAGAGATGAGAGAACAAGAACACAGGTATTGCAAGACCACTTTCGCCGCTTCTCTAGAGTAGAAAAGGCTTTTTATGGGTCGATTGTCTTAACAGCTGTGATTTTAGCCATTAGTATCGTCTTTATGCAGACACGAATTTTACAAGTACAGAGTGAGTTGACTGATTTGAATACGGAACTAGAAGCCAAAAAGACGGAATTGGCAGATGTTCGTCAAGAGGTCAATGAATTAACACGTTATGACCGCTTATCACAGTTGGCTAGCTCCCAAGGAATGAAGCTGCAAAAAGAAAATCGAAAAACAGTGAGTGCAAGTAGTGATGAATAAATTTAAAAAATTTTTAATCAGGTATTCGATAAAGAAACGTCGCTTGCCGGATCAGAATCGAAAACAAGTTGGGAAAAATCTCAGTGTACTGGCGATTTTCCTCTTTTTTCTCTTTCTGATTAATTTTGCAATGATTATTGGAACTGACAAAAAATTCGGTGTGACCTTATCGGATCAAGCAAAAAAAGTCCATGAGCAGACGGTCATTGTTCCTGCAAAACGTGGAACGATCTATGACCGAAATGGAGCAGTAATTGCAGAAGATGCTACGACCTATAACGTTTATGCCGTTATTGATAAAAAGTACAAATCAGCAACTGGGAAAGTCCTCTATGTAGAAGAGAGCCAATTTAAAAAAGTAGCAGAAATCTTTAAGCAGTACTTAGGGATGGATGAGGATTACGTCATTCAACAGTTGTCGCAAAAGAAATTGAAACAGGTTTCTTTTGGCTCGAACGGAAACGGCATAACTTATAGTAATATGACAGCCATCCGTGAGGCCATGGAAGCGGCGAAGATTGAAGGTGTTGCCTTTACAACCAGTCCAAATCGAAGCTATAAAAATGGAGTTTTTGCTTCTCAATTTATAGGTCAGGCCTCTCTTCAAGAAGATAAAGAGGGGAATAAAACCCTGAAGGGACAATCAGGGATGGAGAAATCCCTCGATCGTATTCTCGCTGGTCAAAATGGGGTTATCACCTATGACAAAGACCGAAACGGGAATATCGTTCCTGGTTCAGATAAGGTTTCTGTCAAAACAGAAGATGGAAAAGATGTCTATACGACCATTTCAGCAGAATTACAAACCTACCTTGAGACGCGAATGGATGTTTTCCAAGAAAAAGTAAAAGGAAAGTATGTTAGTGCGACTCTTGTGAGTGCAAAAACTGGAGAAATCCTGGCGACAACGCAACGTCCAACCTATAATGCGGATACCAAACAAGGGTTGGATCTGAAAAACTTGAAAACCTGGAATACCATCCTTTATCAAGATCAATATGAACCTGGTTCAACCATGAAGGTCATGATATTAGCTTCGGCGATTGATCATGGGACCTTCCCAGCCTATAATGAGGTATACTACAGTAACGAACTACAGGTAAAAGATGCGACCATTCGTGACTGGGATGTCAATATGGGACTGTCTGAAGGTCGCTATATGAATATCGCACAGGGCTTTGCTCACTCAAGTAACGTGGGGATGACCCGTTTGGAGCAAAAGATGGGAAATGCTGTCTGGATGGACTACCTAACCCGCTTTAAATTCGGTCTTCCGACCCGTTTTGGAATGGGAAATGAAGCTTACGGGAGTCTTCCAGGGGATTATGTCAGTCAAGCCATGTCTTCCTTCGGTCAAGGGATTTCCGTCAGTCAAACCCAAATGTTACGGGCCTTTAGTGCCATCGCTAATGATGGGCAAATGTTAGAGCCGAAGTTTATTAGTGCTATTTACGATAAAAAATCAGACACAGCCCGCAAATCAAAAAAAGAAGTTGTTGGAAAACCAGTTTCAGGATCAGCTGCACAACAGACACGGAACTATATGATCACCGTCGGAACAGATCCAGAGTATGGAAGCTTGTACAGTGATGGACCCATCATTCAGGTACCCGGTCAAAACGTTGCGGTGAAATCAGGGACTGCCCAAATGGCGACAGATCAAGGATACTTGCAAGGAGAAAATGATTATATCTACTCGGTTGTAGCCATGACACCTGCAGAAGATCCTGAATTCATCATGTATGTGACGGTCCAACAACCAGAAGTGAAATTCTCATTCACCAGCTGGGAAGAGCTGGTCAATCCTATTTTGGAAGATGCAGTTGCTTTAAAAGACGAATTGCATCTAACATCAGAGGCACCAACTTTGGATGATGTGACCAAAGAAACGACCTACAAAATCCCTTCAGTGGAAACTCTCTCTAAGGAGTTGAATCTGAAACAAAATCTGAGCCCAGGTGCTTATTCAGAGGAATTGCGTCGCAATTTGGTGCAACCAATTGTACTAGGGACCGGTAAAAATATCCGCAAGATGTCTGTGGATGTGGGCTCTAAAGTCAAAGCCAATCAGCAAGTATTGTTATTAACAGAAGACTTTGATGCGGTTCCAGATATGTATGGTTGGACTAAGAAAAATGCAGACATCTTTGGAGAATGGACTGGAATTGAGATTACCTATAAAGGTAGTGGAAAGAAAGTAACTAAACAAAGTGTCAAAATGAACACCTCACTCAATAAAACTAAAAAGATTACGTTAACATTAGGAGACTAAGATGTATATTGCTACGATCCTTGTATCGTTTCTATTAACAGTGGCTGCTATTCCAGCCTTTATTCGATTTTACCATCGTGCTCATATTTCTGGGCAACAAATGCATGAAGATGTGAAACAACACAAAGCGAAAGCTGGCACTCCGACAATGGGTGGAGTTGTATTTCTCATTACAGCCGTTCTAGTTAGTTTTGTCGTTACCGTATTGACTGGAAATTTCACGCGCCCTGTTCAACTGATTCTATTTATCTTGATTCTTTATGGAATTGTTGGATTTTTGGATGACTTTTTAAAAGTTTTTCGTAAGATTAATGAAGGTCTTAACCCAAAACAAAAATTGGCCCTTCAACTTGTTGGTGGAATCATCTTCTATATTTTTTCTGAACGCCACGGTGCAGGAAGCCTTTTGAATGTTTTCGGATATGAACTTTACTTGGGCCATTTCTACATTCTCTTTGCTTTATTTTGGTTGGTTGGTTTTTCAAACGCGGTCAATTTGACAGATGGGATTGATGGATTAGCCAGCATCTCCGTTGCTATTAGCCTGAGTGCTTATTCCTTTATTGCCTATATGCAAGGAAAATGGGACATTCTCTTTGTGACTTTGAGTATGATTGGGGCCTTGCTTGGATTTTTTGTCTTCAACCACAAGCCAGCTAAAATCTTTATGGGAGATGTCGGTAGTCTTGCTCTTGGAGGGATGCTTGCAGCTTTGTCAATGGCTCTGCATGTAGAGTGGACCCTGCTCCTGATTGGTCTTGTCTATGTCATTGAAACAGGTTCAGTGATGCTACAAGTGACCTATTTCAAATGGACCAAGAAACGCTACGGGGAAGGGCGTCGGATTTTCCGAATGACTCCTTTCCACCATCATTTAGAACTGGGTGGTCTTTCTGGAAATGGCCAAAACTGGTCAGAATGGAAAGTGGATGCCTTTATGTGGTCCATTGCCTTGGTAACAAGTGTCGTGACTCTAGTCCTTCTCTACCTATAAAACGACGGTGGGCTTGCCCATCGTTTTTTTACTGACTCAGAGAGAATTCGCTGGTTAGGAAAAATGACTCATAAGAGAAGCAAGAAGACAGCTTTTCTGATATAATAATAGAGATCATGAAAGGAACTGAGAAAATGAAATTTACAGAGTTTAATTTTAAGCCCTATATTCAAGAGGCGCTGAAAGAAATCAATTTTAGAGAAGCAACCGAAGTACAGGAAAAGCTAATTCCGATTGTCCTAGCTGGAAATGATTTAGTGGGAGAATCAAAGACAGGTTCTGGGAAAACCCATACTTTTCTCTTACCGATTTTTCAAACGTTAAACGAAGACAGCCAACAAGTTGAAGCGGTGATTACGGCTCCTAGTCGGGAGTTGGCAACGCAAATTTACCAAGCTGCTCGTCAAATCGCTAGTCATTCTGAAAAAGAGATTCGGATTGTGAATTATGTTGGAGGAACGGATAAAAGCCGTCAGATTGAAAAACTCCAGGTCAAACAACCACATATCGTGATTGGAACTCCAGGCCGAATTTATGACCTGGTTGCATCTGGTGATCTGGCTATTCATAAAGCCCATACTTTTGTGGTAGATGAGGCGGATATGACACTGGACATGGGATTCTTGTCAACCGTGGATAAGATTGCTTCAAGACTTCCGCAACAACTGCAATTTTTAGTTTTTTCAGCCACCATTCCGCAAAAATTGCAGCCATTCTTGAAAAAATATCTCTCAAACCCAGTCATGGAGCAAATTAAGAACAAGACGGTGATTTCAGATACCATCGATAATTGGCTGGTTTCGACCAAGGGTCGGGATAAAAATGAGCAAATTTACCAATTGACCAAGACCTTGCAACCTTATTTGGCCATGATTTTCGTTAATACAAAAACGAGAGCAGACGATCTCCATGCTTATCTAGTAGCCCAAGGATTGAAAGTGGCGAAGATTCACGGAGATATCCCACCACGTGAACGGAAACGGATCATGAATCAGGTTAAAAATCTTGATTTTGAGTATATTGTGGCCACAGATTTAGCGGCTCGTGGAATTGATATCGAAGGGGTGAGTCATGTCATCAACGATGCTATTCCACAAGATCTTTCATTCTTCGTTCACCGTGTCGGCCGGACAGGGCGCAATGGTCTACCAGGTGTCGCTATTACTCTTTATCAACCGAGTGATGATTCGGATATCCGTGAACTAGAAAAAATGGGAATTCGTTTCGTACCGAAAGTGTTGAAAAATGGGGTTATTGAAGATACTTATGATCGGGACAGACGGGCGAATCGTGAGAAGAAGCAAGAGAAACTCGACATTGAAATGATTGGTCTGGTGAAGAAGAAAAAGAAAAAAATCAAACCAGGCTACAAGAAAAAAATCAAATGGGCAGTTGATGAAAAGCGGAGAAAAGCTAAAAGAGCTGAAAACCGTGCGCGTGGTCGGGCGGAACGAAAGGCCAAACGCCAAACTTTCTAACCCCTTCTTTCACATGTTCAGAAGAAAACATAGATTTTCTTTATGAACTCCATAAAGAAAAACTATTAGGAACTTGTCTAAAATTATGATAGACTAAATTTGAGTAGTCTATCATTTTTCTATTTCTGTAGCAATTTTTGGAATTCCGATAGTGAATGTGATAGAATGTTTATGTTCGAGAAAGGAAGTAACAAAAATGTTTACAACTAATCTTTTAACTGCCAACTGGTATGCTGACTTTTTAAAACACGTTCCAGACAGCAAGCTGTTTAGTTTGAGAGCCGTATTGGATGCATTTCCGGCAGTCATTGGGAAATTGCCTGTGACGATTTTATTAGCCCTAGGAGGCGCATTTTTTGGGATTATTTTTGCCATGATTTTTGCTCTGGTCAAAATTAATCGTGTACGAATTCTTTACCCGATTCAAGCTGTTTTTGTCAGTTTTTTACGGGGGACTCCTTTGTTGGTTCAGTTGATGTTGACCTATTATGGGATTCCTCTTATTTTAAAAGCGATCAATCAGTCCTATGGAACAGCTTTTAATATTAATGCCATTCCAGCTGAGTTATTTGCAATTGTGGCTCTTGCCTTTAATGAGGCGGCTTATGCGAGTGAGACCATACGGGCAGCCATTTTATCAGTGGATCCTGGTGAAATTGAGGCAGCACGTAGTCTTGGGATGACCAATCGTCAAGTTTATCGCCGGATTATTATTCCCAATGCAGCAGTCGTTGCAACTCCTACTTTAATCAACTCTCTCATTGGCTTGACCAAGGGGACCTCGCTCGCCTTTAGTGCCAGTGTGGTTGAAATTTTTGCTCAAGCACGGATTATTGGGGGGAGCGATTTGAAGTACTTTGAACGCTTTATCACGGTATCGATTGTTTACTGGATTGTGAACATTCTCATTGAAATACTAGGCCGTCACATTGAACGTCGACTGGATATTGAGACTCCCGTAGCAATTGATTTACCAGATCAGGAGGTCCGGATCTAATGATTTATATTTCAGAATTATCAAAGACATTTTCAGGTCAAAAGGTTTTAAATAATCTAAGTTTGGAAATTCAAAAAGGGGAAGTCGTGGCCCTAATCGGGTCTTCGGGAGCTGGTAAATCAACCTTCTTACGCAGTTTAAACTATTTGGAAGCACCAGATAGTGGTAGAATTAAGATTGATGATTTCGAAGTTGATTTTGAGCACATTACTCAAGATCAAATCTTAACCTTAAGAAGAAAATTGGCCATGGTGTTCCAACAGTTTAATTTGTTTGGTAGAAAAACAGCCCTTGAAAATGTGAAAGAAGGGCTCATTGTTGTGAAGGGGTTATCCGATCAAGAAGCAACGAAAATTGCTCGAGAAGAACTGGCAAAAGTCGGTTTATCGGATCGTGAAAATCACTATCCTCGTCACCTCTCAGGTGGACAAAAACAACGGGTGGCTTTGGCCCGTGCCTTGGCCATGAAACCAGAGGTTCTTTTGTTGGATGAACCGACTTCAGCCTTGGATCCAGAATTGGTTGGAGAAGTTGAAAAATCCATTGCCAATGCGGCAAAATCAGGACAAACCATGGTACTGGTCAGCCATGATATGTCTTTTGTAGCGCAAGTAGCAGATAAGGTATTATTTTTGGATAAAGGACGGATTATTGAATCTGGAACACCAGAGGAAATCATGCAACATCCAAAAGAAGAACGGACAAAAGAATTCTTTGCTAGTTACAAACGGACCTATGTTTGATATAATAGAGGAGAGGTAAGACTCAGCTGGCGATGCTAGCTGGGTTTGTTTTCTGAAAATGTAAAAATATTTGGAGTCGTGATGTTAAATAAATTATTGTCCTTATATTTACAAAGTTTAGTGACGACAACGATTTTAGTTGGGATCGCTTCTTGTATTTGGATTGGCTACCGTGCCCTTAAGAAGAAAGATAAAACAGCCAAGCAACGACAAGCCCATTTGTATGATATCCTCTTAATTGATATCATGACGATTCCTATTTTAACCTTTGCGGTCATAGGGATTTTGTTTATCTTTCAAGCACGATAATTGCAAAAAGACCGTGTTAGAATTATAATGGTTACAACAAAACAGAAAGAGGTTGTGTATGTTTGATACAGTGATTATTGGAGCAGGTCCTGCAGGGATGACTGCTGCCCTTTATGCAGCACGAAGCAATTTAAAAGTCGCATTAATTGAGAGAGGGATTCCAGGCGGTCAAATGAACAATACGTCTGACATTGAAAACTATCCTGGCTATGCGAATATTAGTGGCCCAGACTTGGCTGAAAAAATGTTCGAGCCTTTAGAGAATCTTGGTGTGGAACATTTGTTTGGACAGGTAGAGCGCATCGAAGACCACGGAGCAACCAAAAAGATTGTCACAGATGATGGGGAATTTGAAGCTAAAACCGTGGTGATTGCAACAGGTTCCAACCACCGTTTATTAAATGTCCCTGGTGAAGAGGAATTGAATAGTAGAGGGGTTTCCTACTGTGCTGTTTGTGATGGAGCTTTCTTTAGAGATGAGGATCTCTTGGTCGTTGGTGGTGGTGATTCTGCGGTAGAAGAAGCTGTCTTTTTGACTCAGTTTGCAAAAACAGTGACCATTGCCCATCGTCGTGATCAATTGCGTGCTCAAAAAGTTCTTCAAGATCGTGCCTTTGCCAATGATAAAATTCACTTTGCTTGGAATACGGTTGTTGAAGAAATTAAGGGTGAACAAAAAGTAACGTCTGTCCTTTTAAAAGATGTGAAGACAGGAGAGGTTAGAGAGCAAGCCTTCGGTGGTGTCTTTATCTATGTCGGTTTAGATCCTGTCAGTGATTTTGCGACAGAACTTGGTATTTTAGATGAAAATGGCTGGGTGGTCACGGATGATCATATGAGAACCACAGTCCCAGGTATTTTTGCGGTTGGCGATGTTCGTCAAAAAGATTTGCGTCAAGTGACGACAGCAGTCGGAGACGGTGCGATTGCTGGCCAAGAAGTTTATAAATATATCACAGAAAACTTTTAATCCAAAAAATCTGAGCTTCCTGTCTCAGATTTTTTTCATGCTTTCCTTTCAGTATTCAATGGGGCTGAAATGTGCTATAATGGTACTAATTTTATGGTAGGAATTCATAGAACAAATCTATAAAAAAGAGGTATACATATGTATCCAGATGACAGTTTAACCTTGCATACTGATTTATACCAAATCAATATGATGCAGGTCTATTTTAATCAAGGTATCCACAATAAACATGCCGTATTTGAAGTCTATTTTCGTCAACAGCCTTTTAAAAACGGCTACGCAGTATTTGCTGGCTTAGAGAGAATTGTGAAATACTTGGAAAACTTGAGTTTTTCTGAGAGTGATATTGCCTATTTAGAGTCACTTGGTTATCATGGGGCCTTCTTGGAATATCTCCGTGATCTCAAGTTGGAATTGACGGTACGCTCGGCTCAAGAAGGAGACTTAGTCTTTGCGAATGAACCAATTGTTCAGGTAGAGGGCCCTCTGGCTCAGTGTCAATTGGTGGAAACAGCCCTTTTGAATATCGTCAACTTTCAAACCTTGATAGCCACAAAAGCTGCTCGTATTCGTTCAGTCATTGAAGATGAGCCTTTGATGGAATTTGGGACACGTCGCGCGCAAGAAATGGATGCTGCGATTTGGGGAACTCGTGCGGCAGTCATCGGAGGTGCTAATGGGACTAGTAATGTTCGTGCAGGAAAACTCTTTGGAATCCCAGTTTTAGGAACCCATGCCCATTCTCTTGTACAAGTATATGGGAATGACTATCAAGCCTTTAAAGCTTATGCGGAAACCCATAAAGATTGTGTCTTCCTCGTCGATACCTATGATACGCTTCGTATTGGGGTACCAGCAGCTATTCAGGTAGCACGTGAAATGGGAGATAAAATCAATTTCCTAGGCGTACGGATTGACTCAGGAGATATTGCCTATATTTCTAAAAAGGTTCGCCAGCAATTAGATGAGGCTGGGTTTACAACTGCTAAAATCTACGCTTCTAATGACTTGGATGAAAATACCATCCTCAACTTAAAAATGCAAAAAGCAAAAATTGATGTTTGGGGTGTAGGAACCAAGTTAATTACAGCTTACGATCAACCAGCGCTTGGAGCGGTATACAAAATTGTTTCTGTTGAAAACGAAGCAGGAGAGATGATCAATACCATCAAGCTTTCTAATAATGCAGAGAAAGTTTCTACTCCAGGTAAAAAGCAAGTCTGGCGGATTACGAGTCGTGAAAAAGGTAAGTCAGAAGGGGACTACATTACTTATGATGGAGTAGATGTTTCACATCTGACAGAACTTAAAATGTTCCATCCAACTTATACCTACATTAATAAAACAGTCCGAAACTTTGAGGCGATTCCTCTTTTAGTGGATATTTTTAAAGAGGGTCAATTGGTTTATCAACTGCCAACATTATCAGAAATTCAAGAATATGCTCGTAAAAATTACGATCAATTATGGGATGAATACAAGCGCGTCCTCAATCCACAGCATTACCCAGTTGACTTGGCCAAAGATATTTGGCAGGATAAGATGGACCTGATCGAGGAAATGCGTAACAAGGCCAATGGAGAAGGAGAAGCAAAATGAGTTTGCAAGAAGAGATTATCCAACAATTGGGTGTCAAGCCTAGCATTGATCCTCAGGAAGAGATTCGCCGCTCGGTTGATTTCTTAAAAAGATATCTAAAAAAACATCCCTTCTTGAAAACATTTGTATTAGGGATCTCAGGAGGGCAAGATTCAACTCTTGCTGGACGATTAGCTCAATTGGCCATGGAAGAAATGCGCGCAGAAACAGGAGATGCCTCCTATCAATTTATTGCCGTTCGTCTTCCTTATGGGGTACAGGCAGATGAAGCAGATGCACAAAAAGCATTGGCCTTTATCCAGCCGGATGTTAGCCTGGTTGTGAATATCAAGGAGTCTGCTGACGAAATGGTACGAGCAGTAGAAGCGACTGGAACAGAGGTTTCTGATTTTAACAAAGGCAATATTAAGGCTCGCAGTCGCATGATTGCTCAGTATGCTCTAGCTGGAGCACGTAGCGGAGCGGTGATTGGAACGGATCATGCTGCAGAAAATATTACTGGTTTCTTCACAAAATTTGGAGATGGTGGTGCAGATATTTTACCCCTTTTCCGTTTGAATAAACGCCAAGGAAAACAATTGCTTAAGGCCTTAGGAGCCGATCCTGCTCTTTATGAGAAAATCCCAACAGCAGATTTGGAAGAAGAAAAACCAGGAATAGCAGATGAAGTAGCACTGGGTGTCACCTATAATGAAATTGATGATTACCTAGAAGGCAAACAAGTGAGTCCAGAAGCTCAAGCCACTATTGAAAAATGGTGGTACAAAGGCCAACATAAACGCCACTTGCCAATCACAGTATTTGATCATTTCTGGGAGTAAAAAGGTCCAGTGGACCTTTTTAGCCCGAGTCTTAAAATAGGAGAACGAGGTAGAAATCGGTAACTCGTAGAGTTCTATTTCGTAGTCTCACCATACAATATTGTGAAAAGCATTAAAAAGAAGGGCGGTTTCATCCGTCCTTTTCTTCTAGATTAAAGTAACCAACTTGCAAAGTTCAAGTTGCATGAAAAAATGAAGGGAGACAATCTATGAAGCATCTTGGAAGTCTTGTCATAGAGACGGAGCGTTTATACATGAGGCCTTTCGTTTTGGAGGATGCATCAGCGATGTTTGAAAATTGGGCTTCTGATCCTGAAACCCTGAAATATGTCACCTGGGATGCCCATGCATCTTCTGAGAGAACTAGAGAATCGATCAAAAGATGGATCGAACAGTATCGTAAACCAGATACTTATAAATGGGCGCTTTGTTTGAAAACATCACTGGATCAGGTAATTGGAGATATTAGTGTGGTTTCTCAAGACCAGGAAAGTCAATCATGCGAGCTAGGTTATATCCTTGGCAAGAAATTCTGGGGGCGGGGATTCATGACAGAAGCCGTCATAGCTGTTTTGGATTTCTTATTGAACAAAGTCGGATTTAAAGAAATCAAAGCCACTTATGTCAGTTTAAATCCTGCTTCAGGGAAAGTCATGGAAAAGGCAGGAATGCAGTATGTAGAAACCATCCCTCATGCCATTCAACGCAAAGGATATTGCGGGGATAAAATCATCTATTCTAAACAGAATCCCTCTCTATAGGGTGATTTTTACTTGAAGATTCTGCTCAAAGGATTATAATAGTAAATAATGAAAAAAGGAGATTGCTATGTCAGAATTAACGAAAGAATTTACAGACCAGCTCTATGCTAATTATGAAGCAAATGTGAAATATGCGGCTCTTGAAAATGCTGTTACCCACAATGGGATCCATGCATCGCTTGAAACGCGCAAGAGTGCAGTAGAAAATACACCAGTTTTTTCACTTGATTTGACCAAGGATAAGGTGACAAACCAAAAAGCATCTGGACGTTGTTGGATGTTTGCGGCTTTAAATACCTTCCGTCACAAGATGATTTCAAGCTTCCAATTGGAGGATTTTGAATTGTCTCAAGCACATACTTTCTTTTGGGATAAGTATGAAAAATCAAACTGGTTTTTGGAGCAAGTGATTGCTACAGCAGATCAAGAATTGACCAGCCGTAAGGTGGCTTTTCTCCTACAAACCCCACAACAAGATGGTGGTCAATGGGATATGGTGGTATCCCTCTTTGAGAAATACGGAGTGGTTCCAAAATCAGTTTATCCGGAATCGATTTCTTCAAGTAATAGCCGGGAATTGAACACCTACCTCAATAAACTCTTGCGTCAAGATGCGCAAATCTTGCGTGACTTGATTCACTCAGGCGCAGATAGTGAGGCAGTTGCGAGCAAGAAACAAGCGTTGTTGCAAGAAATCTTTAACTTCTTGGCTATGTCTTTAGGATTGCCTCCGCGTGAATTTGACTTTTCATACCGTGATAAGGACAACCAATTCCATACCGAAAGTTGCTTAACTCCACAAAGCTTCTACAAAAAATATGTAGACCTTCAATTAGACGATTACGTCTCCATTATCAATGCCCCAACTACAGATAAGCCATATGGAAAATCTTACACCGTAGATATGCTGGGCAATGTGGTTGGTAGCCGTCCAGTCCGCTACCTAAATGTTCCAATGGATCGATTGAAAGAATTAGCCATTGCTCAAATGAAAGCAGGGGAAACTGTCTGGTTTGGTTCAGATGTAGGCCAAGTCAGCAACCGTAAAGCCGGAATCCTGGCAACAGATGTCTACGATTTTGAAGCAGGCATGGACATTCATTTGACACAAGACAAGGCGGGTCGCTTGGACTATGCAGAAAGTCTCATGACACATGCTATGGTCTTGACAGGGGTTGATTTAGACGAAGCAGGTCAGTCTCGTAAATGGAAGGTTGAAAATTCATGGGGAGACAAGGTCGGTACAGATGGTTACTTTGTGGCTTCTGATGCTTGGATGGATGAATATACCTACCAAATCGTGGTTCGTAAAGAATTCCTAACAGCAGACGAATTAGCAGCCTATGAAGCAGAACCAATTGTCCTAGCACCGTGGGATCCAATGGGAGCTTTGGCAAAATAATGATACAGAAAAGAGCCGAAAGGCTCTTTTTTTTATATACTCAAAAATAAAAAAGCTGGGAAGTCTAACTAAATAAATCAGATTTTATTCGTTCTGGTTTTTTAACCATTGTTTTAAAAAAAGCCGGGCCAAAAGCCCGACTTCTCTGTTATATTATTCGTTATGATTGTTAGAGTCTTGCGAAGAAGGCTCAGATGGTTTAGATGGATTTTCTTCGTTTGAAGAGCTAGACGATGGTTCTTCATACGAATACTGATCAGTGGAATAACTTGGCTCATAATAGTAGTTATTGTAGTTGTTCTTACCATTGTTTAAGTAGAGATAAGAACCACTTCGATACAGTCCACTTGGTTGCGTCCAATCTGTATGACCAGAATTGTTGTTATTGGCAAGATAGAGCATCATCTGACGGTAAACATCGGTCGCCACTTGCATTCCATTATCTAGTACAGGAGTCAAGCGATTGGTATATCCTGTCCATACAGCCATAGAATATTGCGTGGTGTACCCCACAAACAATTCATCAGGTGTCACAATACTTGAGTAATTGTAGTCCTTGGTCAGTTTTTTTAATTCGTTATCATCATAGTTTGATGTACCTGTCTTACCAGCTTGGTAGATTCCCGAAATGGCAGCATTTGTACCGGAACCAGACAAGAGAACTGTCTTCATCATATCTGTCATCATGTAGGCGGTTGTTGCCTTCATTGCGCGAGTTCCTTCGGAATCGAATTCTTTTGTGGTTCCATCGCTAAAGACAACTCGACTGACATATTTCGGTTTGTAATAGGTACCACCATTTGCAAAAGCAGCATAGGCAGCAGCCATTTTTTCACTGCTAGCTCCGTATTTGTTACTTGAATCGCTAGTATTACTTGAGATGGCATTAGCGTAAACCATTTCTGGGTAATCGATCCCTAATCCATTGAGGAATTTCTTAGCTTGTTTAAGACCAACTTTTTCCAGGGCCTTCACCGCAGGCACGTTACGAGATTGTTGAATTGCGTAGGTAATGGACATGCTACCATAGTATGAACGGTCCCAGTTGTAGACAGGCGTTGAGGAATGAGGGAAGTTGTATGGCGCATCTGTTGTAGTAGCTGCTGTAGAGGTATATTCCTCATGTTCAAGAGCTGGTGCGTAATCTGTGATTGGTTTCATTGTTGAACCCCAGTCACGGTTCGTTTCAACCGCTTGGTTTGTACCAAAGGAAACATTGCTGGATTGGTGACGAGAGCCAAGTTGTGCAATGACTTTACCATTATTAACATCGATAACTGTTGAAGCTACTTGCAATTCATCATCTGGATAGTTGACATATTCATCTGTATTGTAGATGTCCCACAATTTCTTTTGCGCTTCGGTATCAACGTTAGTATAGACATCCATCCCGGTTGTGAGCAAGTTGTAGCCTGTTTCTTCTTCGACCTGCTCGATCACTTCTTTTAGGTAATTATCCATATAAGCTGGATAACTGCTTGAAGAGCTAAGACTTTGCAGACCATCTGTAACAGGTGTATTGACCGCTGCTTCGTATTGTTTGTTAGAAATGGTCTTCATATCGAGCATTTCTTTTAATACTAAGTTTCGGCGCTGTTGCGCTGCTTCAGGATGGGAGTATGGATCGTATTGGTTTGGTGCTTGGGGCATCCCCGCAAGGAGTGCCAATTGAGGGAGTGAAAGATCTTTTAGATCTTTTCCGTAATAACTTTTCGCAGCTGTCTGCATTCCGTAGTTCCCATTCGCCATAAATACTTTATTGACGTAATAGGTCAAGATTTCTTGTTTGGTTGCTTTCTTTTCTAATTGGGTTGCTAACCAAGCTTCTTGGATCTTACGAGAGAGGGTACGGTCAGAGGCTGAAGTGGAGAAATAGGTTAACTTGATCAATTGTTGCGTCAAGGTTGACCCACCTTGACTTCCTCCTCGCAAGTTGTGAAGGAAGGAACCGCCAATCCGAATGATGTCGACTCCACGGTGATTGAAGAAACGGTGGTCTTCAATCGCAACGATAGCATTGACCAAATCAGTAGGGATTTCATTGGCTGTGACATTGATTCGTTTCTCAGCCCCCAAATCTGCGATCAAGTTATTTTGGTTGTCATAGATCTTACTAGATGTTGTTGCAACCAAATCTTTTTCAGACAAGGTTGGTGCTTTCATAGCATAGTAACCAAATATCAGTCCACCGAGGACAAATAAAAGTAAGAAAAATGAAATGGCTGCGATGGCAACATATTTCAACCATTGAATGACTGTTTGTTTATTCATTTAAATACCGCCTAGAAGTTTCTGTTCGATAATATCAAGATAAGGAACGCTTGGAAGACGATTCTTATCTACTAGAAAGCCGTGCTCCTGAATATAGGAGAGGGGCATGGATTTACTACCATGATCGATGTTGTAATAGTGAATTAATGCAGGAGCAGGAAGTAAGTAGGTTTCACTCAACTTTGCAAAATGCAAGAGAACGAAACAGATACCGCCTTGCTGGACAACCGCCTCCATATGATCGATCTGATGTTGATGAAAATTTTTCATCGGCATGGATTGCTTTTGCTGTGTTTCCTTAGCTTCAAAATCGATATAGTGTCCCTTGTATACTCCAGAATAGTCCGTCGTTGAGGCTTGCCTGAAATAGGCTTCAACAATCTTTGCCCGACTGCGACGTGGATAATCTACTTTCACGATTTGAATCGGTGTTGGTTTTTTATGGATGACTGCCAGACCTCGAGAAAGATAGTATTGATTACTTTCATTGATCATTTTTTCAAATGTCATCCCACGATTCGCAAAGTCGACTGGATGTTTCCTTTGTGTAGAGACCAAGGTTTTTTTTGCTACTTTATGTGGATAGTTGACCATAGTTCTCCTTATTGGTACAATTACATCACTCTATTATATCATAAATTAGAATAATGAGGAAAAAATGAATACCATACTTGTTGCAGGTTATAAGAGTTTTGATGTGGGAGTCTTTTCCAATAAAGACCCTCGACTGACCATTATCAAAAAAGCCATTGAAAGAGATCTTCGTCGTCTATTTGAAGAAGGAGTGAAATGGCTGGTCTTTTCTGGTAATTTGGGATTTGAGGCTTGGGTACTAGAGGTCGCCTTTGCATTAAAAAAAGATTACGATTTTCAAATGGCGACGATCTTCCTATTTGAGAATGTTGGCGAAAATTGGAATGAAAGCAATCAGGAATTATTAGCACGCTTCAAACAGGTGGATTTCGTGAAATATGCCTATCCACACTATAGCAATCCGGGTCAACTAAAAGAATACAATCAGTTTTTGATAGATAACGCGGATGGAGCTTATGTTTTTTATGATCCAGAAAATGAAACCAATTTAAAATATCTTTACAAAATGATGGTAGAAAAAGAACCATTTTATGTCAAACAATTAAGTTTTGATGACTTAAATGAACTTGCTGAAAATTTTTACGAAAACTAAGTGTTATACCTTGATTTTTCTTACCAATTTTTTATATAATTGAGATGATGAACTAGATTGGAGAGAGTAATGGCAAGTATTATTTTTACTGCGAAAGATATTTTTGATCAAGATTTCAAACGAGAAGTTCGTGGTTATAGTAAAGATGAAGTAAATGAATTTTTGGATGATGTTATAAAAGACTATGAAACCTATGCTGCTTTGGTGAAGGAATTGCGTGAAGAAAACGCACGCCTTCGTGAAGAACTTGCCCAAAAAGCACAGGAAACACCACAAACATCTCCAATTGCTAGTACAGCTACGCAAGAATTCCCGCAAGTGACAACAGCGACGAACTTTGATATTCTTAAACGACTCAATCGTTTGGAAAAAGAAGTTTTTGGGAAACAGATCGTAGATCGCGATTATTAATCCCATAGATCGTGCAATTTTTGGATAATCGCGTGGGAGAATGCTCTCATGAGGAAAGTCCATGCTAGCACAGGCTGTGATGCCTGTAGTGTTTGTGCTAGGTGAATCCATAAGCCTAGGGACTTGGTATTCAAGTTACGGCGAGTGAAGGAGCTAAGTCTAAGGATAAGCTCTAGTAGCTCTGAAAGTGCCACAGTGACGTAGTTTTTAGGGAAACCTAAAAAGTGGAACGCGGTAAACCCCTCAAGCTAGCAACCCAAACTTTGGTCGGGGCATGGAATGCGTGGAAACGAACATAGCATTCTGACTGGAAACAGTAGACAGATGATTATCGAAGGAAATGGTACCTAGTCATTTCTGGAACAAAACATGGCTTATAGAAAATTGCATATAGGTTGATGAGGTGGAGAGAGATCTCAACCTCCTTTTTTAAAGTGATAGGAATAAGATGAAAAAACAATTTGAATTGATTGCAACGGTAGCTGCTGGTCTAGAGGCAGTTGTTGGTCGAGAACTACGCGATCTTGGCTACGATTGCCAGGTTGAAAATGGACGGGTTCGATTTCAAGGAGACCGTCGAGCAATCATAGAGACAAATCTCTGGTTGCGCGCGGCTGATCGAGTGAAAATTGTGGTTGGGACTTTTCCAGCCAAAACATTTGAAGAACTCTTTCAGGGGGTCTTTGCTTTGGATTGGGAAAATTATTTGCCTTTAGGAGCACGTTTTCCTATTTCTAAGGCTAAATGTGTCAAATCAAAACTGCATAATGAACCTAGCGTTCAGGCCATTTCGAAAAAAGCAGTTGTTAAAAAGTTACAAAAACACTATGCCCGACCAGAAGGGGTTCCCTTGATGGAAAATGGGGCAGAGTTCAAGATCGAAGTATCGATCCTTAAAGATCAAGCCACTGTCTTGATTGACACCACTGGTAGTAGCCTCTTCAAACGTGGTTATCGGACTGAAAAAGGGGGAGCCCCTATTAAGGAAAATATGGCAGCGGCAATTCTTCTGCTGTCAAACTGGTATCCAGATAAGCCCTTGATTGACCCGACATGCGGTTCTGGAACGTTTTGTATTGAGGCAGCGATGATTGCGAGAAATATGGCACCTGGTTTACGTCGGACCTTTTCTTTTGAAGAATGGAACTGGATGGATGATCGCTTGATTCATGAAGTCCGTCAAGAAGCAAGCAGAAAAATCAATCGCGAGATCGAATTGGATATTATGGGAACTGATATCGATGCACGGATGGTTGAGATTGCCAAAGAAAATGCCCAGAAAGCGGGCGTTAGCAGTGACATTACTTTTAAACAAATGCGAGTCCAAGATCTTCACTCAGATAAGATCAACGGGGTGATTATCTCCAACCCTCCATATGGAGAACGCTTATCCGATGATGAGGGTGTGACGAAATTGTATACTGAAATGGGGCACGTATTTGCACCTCTCAAAACCTGGAGTAAATTTATCTTAACCAGTGATGAAGGTTTTGAATCTAAATTCGGTAGTAAAGCAGATAAAAAACGAAAACTTTATAACGGAACCCTAAAAGTTGATCTCTACCAATATTTTGGGGAACGAGTAAAACGGCAGATTAAGGCATAGAAAGGATTTTTATGACAGAGAAGGATAAAAAGCCATTAGAGCAAGAAACAGAATCAATTTTAGAGTTTGAAGATGCTAAAGAGATGACGATTGGGCAGGCCAATCGAAAGGCAGAAGAAATCGAAGCAGGTGTAACGGAAGGTGATAATGTCTTAGACAAATACATCAAACAACACCGAGCAGAAATTGAAGCGGAAAAATACGATACAAAGATCTTAGCTAAGGAAGAGTTGGCTAAAGCTGAAGAGTTGGCAGCTTCAGAAACAGTTGCCGAAGTAGCTGAAGCAGTGGAGGCACCGGAAGTAACGGAAACGGTCTTGGAACAAAGACCTGAAATGGATGCTATCTCAACAGAATTACCTGCTAAGATTAAATTTGGACCCACACCAACTGAACCAGTTGTAGAAGCAGAGGACCTTCCTGAGGAAACACCAAGCAATGCGGGTAAACGAATCAAAGCGGTTCTATACTCTGCATTAGGTCTAGCGATTGTCGGTTCGGCCATTTTTGTGACCTATAACTGGATGCACAGTCGTGGAAAATCTGGTGGTACAACTGTTGTATCGTCTTCATCTAGCAAGTCATCTTCTACTTCTAAATCAAGTAGCAGTGAAACACAAGCTCAAAAATTGGAAGAGTTTACCAAAGCCTACGATGCCTTTTTTGTAGATGAATCAAAAAGTGCTCTTAAAAATGATAAATTCGGAGACTTGGAAAATCTGAAGAAACTGCTGGACAAATTAGAAGGAAGCAGTGATTATAATGCGTCTAAAACAAAATATGAAGACCTTGTGAAGCAAGTTTCGGCAATTCAAAAAGTGAATTCTCAATTTAGTTCTCCAGTCATCAAAGATGGGGTTCTTGATGCAACTGCCAAAGCAAAAAGTGATGCGACCTTTGCAGAAACAAAGACAGGCAATGAAAAATTAGATAGCTTATTGAATGAAGCGGTTGCGCAAGGACGTTCACAACAAGTTGCGACACCGGCACCAGTGACTGGAACAGGAGGTACAGATACTTCGAATGCAACTCCAGCCCCAGCTCAAGCAGCAACGCCTACGGCCCCAGCTGTCAATGCTGCTACAGGTGGTGCAGGAACGGCAAGTCCAGGCTATTCAGGATACGGTCTTCCAAGCGATGGTGTCCCACTTCAACGGAACTTGAGCCGTGTGCCATATAACCAAGCAGCTATCAATGATGTCAATAACCCAGCTTGGGTATTTGGTGATGGGATCCTTGAAAAAGTATTGAATATTGCTCGTAAACGTGGACATATCACTGGCAATCAATACATTTTAGAGCGTGTCAATATCATTAACGGTAATGGCTATTACAACCTCTTCAAACCAGATGGAACCTATCTCTTTAGTATCAATGCCAAAACGGGTTATTTCGTAGGAAACGGAAAAGGTCATTCAGATGCTCTGGATTATTAATGCTTGATCAGACATACCATTTCTGGGAAAAAATGACAATAAAAAAGAGAGTGGGATAGAAATCGGTAATTCGTTAGAATTCGATTTCGTCGTCCCACCTCCGAACAGTTGAGTAGGGCTGTAAAAGCTGATGAAATCAGCGTAGTAGAGCCCACTCAACCACTGCGTCTTGCTCGACAATCCAAAAATAATTGAGAGGCTAG
>JAGZKI010000045.1 GCA_018365265.1 Streptococcus parasanguinis
GCTGATTTCATCAGCTTTTACAGCCCTACTCAACTGTGCGGAGGTGGGACGACGAAATCGAATTCTAACGAATTACCGATTTCTGTCCCACTCTCTTATCTTCTGTACATTTAATCTTTGGTCAAACTTCCATCTTTTGTTTGAGTCCGTGCATAAGCAATCAAGAGAAGAGAACCTGCAACAGCTACTGTTAAAGCATTAAACGAACCGGCAACAACACCTTGTAGGAAGACTTTATTGGCACTTTCCTTGTAGATCAAGACATCTCCAACCGGAGCAATCAAGCCCCAGATCACAAGGTTGGATACGATTTGAACGACGTTAAAGACAATTAATTCTTTCTTTGTCACTTCCCCTTTGAATTCACCGATTTGTTTGCGGAAGAAACCAACAAAGAGTCCAAACAAACCACTTGAAATGATCCAAGTCCACCAAAGACCACCTGACATAGCGTCCTTAATGGCATGACCAATCAAGCCGATTAAGAAGCCAACAATTGGGCCAAAGACCACACTAAAGAGGGCCTGAAGGGCATATTGCAACTGAATGCTCGTATTCGGTGCAGGTGCAGGGATTTGCAACATAGCAATCACGACAAAGAGGGCTGCTCCAACCCCAATAGCTACAACATCTTTAATTGAAAATAATGATTTCTGTTTCATTCTGATATCTCCTATTAATTTTCCATTTTTCTAATCTCGATATGCCAAGAAGCCCCAACTCCTACATTATAGGCCTTGGCAAAGGATCCCTGGTTGATGGCAAGACCAACACGATAAAGGGAATTGATATAAAGGATTGGCTGTCCAATTCGCACATCGGCGAAAGACTTACCGTAGGTTACTTGGTTTTGGTAAACCAGCATGTCATTGTTATAGATGGTTACTTCAAAACGTTCCCCAAATTCAGGTGACAAATGATTGAACTCTTCCCGAGTAATGGAAGTCCAAAGAGAACCAAAGCGCACATCTAAAATGTCAACCGCACCTTTAACAAGATTGTCCTCAAGAACTGTCTCAACCACTGGGATTTCCACAATATGTTCGACACTGAGTTCTGGTCCGACGTCTTCAAAACTAATATGGCCACTGGCCAACTTAGCCCCAGTATAGGCGTATACATCACGCCCATGGAAGGTATAAGAAAACTCTGTATTGGCCCGGCGGTTCTTCACCTCTGAAATCTCACGGATAGCAACAATCCCTACATGTTTCTTGATAAAAGAGAGAGTCCCATTATCCGGAGTGACAATGTATTGATTCTTCGCCGTTTTAGCTACCACACTCTTTCGTTTAGAACCAACACCAGGATCGACCACCGAAACAAAGGTCGTCCCTTCTGGCCAGTAATCTACTGTCTGAAAGAGACGGTAACTCCCTTCAAAGATATTGTAGGGGGTAATATCATGAGTTAAGTGGTGAATTTTAAGGGTTGGTGATTCTTCTAAAGCAACCCCAATCATAGCGGATACTGCTCCATCCACCAAACCAAAGTCTGACTGAAGAACTAGTAAATTATTGTGCATCTTTATCTCTTTTTTTGGCCAATAATGGAAGAAGGATGTTCGATAGTCCCCATCCTAATCCAGCACCCAGTATGACCGTGAGGACAAACCAAGTGATGGTCGCTAGATCTGGTGATACCATCACCCGATTGACATAGTCTATCGATTTACCACGATCCAGTAACGACATGCGGTAACTGGCTGGATAGAACCACATCATAAGAATGGGCCCTGTTGTCGCAAAGGCAAAAATAACAAAAGACAAGGCATTTCGTAAATTCGAGCGAAAACGACCACTTGAGGCGACCATCTCCGCAAAACTTCCGGCGATCAAGGCTGGAATAAAGGCCCCTGCGCCGTGACGTGAAAAGAGGAAGAAGGATCCGATCACGCAGCCAACTATAAAGATAGATCCAACTCCTTTTATTTTTTCTAGATAATAGCGGTAGATCGTCCCGCCAAACAAGGCTGAAAAGGCAGGAGCATAAAACATATTTCCTTGATGATCGACCAGATTTCCAACTAAGACCCCCAGTCCAATCGCAAGAAAATAGAGAAAGACGAAGGCTCCAACTTGTTTTATTTGATTCACATTTATTCTATTCATTGGATACCGATCCTAACGGTGGCTAATTTTCTTCGAAAGGAAGTCCCCGATAAATTGGACAAGAACAATGAGGATCAAAATCAATAAGGTCGCCACAAAGATGACATCATTGTTAAACATATTTTTCCCGTAGTTGATGGCTAAGGTACCCAATCCTCCAGCACCAACGGCACCCGCCATGGCGGTTTCTCCAATCAAGGAAATGATGGTCACTGTTGTCACACGGATCAAATCAGGAAGCCCTTCACGAAGGTAGACACCAACAATATCCCAGAAGGTTGCCCCACTGGCTTGTGCTGCTTCAATCACGCCTCCATCCAATTCGGACAAGACTACTTGGACTTGGCGGGCAAAGAATGGAAAGACAGCCAAGGATAGCGGAACAAGGGCGGCTGTAGGACCGATGGTATTTTTCAAGAGCAAGTAGGTCAATGGATTAATAAAGGCCAACAAGATAATGAAAGGAATGGCGCGGAACAAGGAAGTAATCTTATCCAAAATTTGGAAAACGATTCTATTTTCGATGACACCACCTGGACGGGTCAAGACTAACAAAAGTCCTGTCACCAAACCTAAAAATCCACCAATAATGAAGGAAATAACGGTCATGTAAAGAGTCAAGTAAATAGCGGTTCCCCATCCATACTGGCCAGACCACCCTAATTTATAGACATTTGGTAAATATGTTTGAATTAACTGGATCATGCTTTTCTCCCATCTTTCACAATAGTCACGGAAACTCCTGCATTTTCTAACTCAGCTTTGGCCGTTTCCAGATTTTGATTTTCACCTGATAAGATGACCACCAATTCTCCAACAGGCGTGTTATCAAGGATCTCGATGTTCCCAAATAAAATGTTGGCAGATACTTGGTACTGCTTGTAAATATCATTGATGATAGCTGTATCTGTCACAGAACCCGCATACTTGAGATGCGCTAAAATCGAGTCATCTGGCAAGTTCTTAACAATCGCTTGTTGATTGATTTTCACCATGGCTTCATCGATTCCTGTTGCAACCGTGATAAAGTCTTGCGTCAAAGCATTTTTCGGATTCGAGAAGATATCTAAAACAGACCCTTCTTCAATCAGCTCGCCATTTTGCATGACAGCTACCCTGTTGGCAATATCTTTGACAATTTGCATCTCATGGGTGATCAAGACAATGGTTAAACCAAGTTTTTTGTTTAACTCTTGCAACAAAGCTAGAATTTGTTTGGTCGTCTTTGGATCCAAGGCTGAAGTTGACTCATCTGAGATCAAAATCTTTGGATCGTTGGCAAGGGCACGCGCAATCGCTACCCGTTGCTTTTGCCCACCAGACAATTGTGCTGGGTAATTTTCTGCACGGTCAGATAGACCAACCAAATCCAACAATTTCGCCACTTTCTCATTCTTTTGTTCTTTGTTCAATTTAGAATGTTTAAGAGCAAAGGCTACATTTTCTGCGACAGTCATTTGAGCCATCAAGTTGAAGTGTTGGAAAATCATTCCGATATCCCGACGTTTCTCCCGAAGGGCAGCAGGTTTTAGGGTCACCTGATCTTGATAAATCACATCCCCATCCACAGTGATGGTTCCGGCACTAGGCACTTGCAAGAGATTGATCACCCGAACCAAGGTCGATTTTCCGGCTCCGGAATACCCTACAATCCCATAGATATCGCCTTCATTAATATGAATGGTCACATCTTTGACGGCTTGAATCTGACGTTTCTTTTGCTGGAAGGTCACATCAATGTGGTCCAGCTGAATCATTGCTTTACTCATAACTTGCTATTAACTCCTTTATCAATTCAATATGGGTGTAATAATCGGCAATTTTCACATTTTCGTCTCCCCCATGATCACGGCTATTGGCATTGCCAATTCCAAAGGCTGCCATCGGTACCTGCAAAGCCTCAAATACCGTATGCATGGGCCCTGTTCCCGCTGTTGTTGGAAGAACTGAAACCCCTTCTCTATAGAAATCTTTGGCCAGCCGAATGACATTTAAAATCGAAGGGGCACTCATATCACTTCGGTAACTCATTTCACCGAGAGTGTAGACCAATTCGACCTGATCATAGCCATTTTTCTTCAATTGTTGCTTGATCTTTTCTAAGACATCTTTGGGATCTAGTCCTGGAACCAAGCGCACCTCCATCTTGGCACGCGCCTCTGCTGGAAGAATCGTTTTGACACCTTTACCTTGGTAACCAGAAACAAAACCTTCAATATTCAAGGCTGGTTCAAAATAGAAACGGCGCAAGAATTCTTTCCAGTCTTCCTTCAAGACGGGGAGAGTAAGACCATAGGTTTTTGCAACATCTTCTGGGCCTTTGTTGGCATATTGCTCGATCAAAGCTAGCTCGCGTTCATTGGGTTCTTGGATCTGATCATAAATCCCATCCACCAAGATTCGGCCTTCTTTGTCACGAAGACTGGCGATAGCATTTAACAAATACCAAGAAGCAGAGTCTACCACACCGCCATAGCTGGAATGAATATCCACTTCTGCACTCTTCACCACCATATCAAAGGTGACGATCCCTTTGCTACCACCGGAAATTTCCAACTGACCCTGATTATTTCGGGTACCTTGTTCCCAAACTAAGAGGTCCGCCCCACGCAAGTGTTTCTTGTGTTTGGCCAAGTATTTATCCAAGTCCGTCGATGCAGACTCCTCTGCCCCTTCGATGATAAAGGTGATATTGACTGGCAAATCGCCACTTTCACGAATGTATTTTCGAAGAGCTGTAAGACGAGCTGTGATATGCCCCTTGTCATCATCAACCCCTCGACCATACATGGTCCCATAATGAACTGATAAGGTAAAAGGGTCTCCCGTCCAAGGTTGGTCTCCATCAGCTGGTACCGTATCATAGTGGTTATAAAAAATGATGGTTTTAGCTTCAGGATTTGGCGAGAAAAATTTGGCAATCACAAAAGGGGCTGTGTAACTATCATCCACTTCGACTTTGGCTCCTGCAGCTGTAAAAATTTCCCCCAAATAGTTGGCTACTTCCTTGAGACCAACTTGTTGGGCAAAGATGGATTTTTTTGAAATCAAGGTTCGCAACACTTCAAAATAATGTTGTGCGACCTCATCATTTTCAAATTTACGGATTTGTTCCGCTTCTGTTGCAAAAGGCATGCATTCCTCCTAATACACGATAAGAGGTAGAGAATTGCTTCTCCACCTCCTTCATACACTTGAGATCAAATCTTAGAAGACTGGTTGGTCCATTCCTTCTGAAGATTCTTCGATCACTTTCTTCACATTGTCTTTGTGATAGGCTTTGATGATTTCTTTGATTGCTTTTGCTTTATCAGATTTTTCCCAATCTTTCTTAGCAGCGATCACGTTGTACCATTGTTTTGAGTTGTTGTCTTTCTTTTCAACATAGATAGCTTTTTTGAAATCAACGCCTGCTTCACGAACGAAGGTATTGTTGATGACAGCAGCATCTACTGATGGAAGAGCAGATGGTGTTTGTGAAGCATCCAATTCAGAGATCTTCAAATCTTTTGAATTTTCTTTGATGTTTGACACGTTTGCCAATTGACCATCTTTGGTATCCAATTTAATCAAACCTGCTGATTGCAAGACATACAAGGCACGGCTTTCATTTGTTGGGTCATTTGGTACAGCGATTGTTCCACCTTTAGGAATTTCTTTAATTGAAGTGTATTTGTTTTTACCGTTTTCTGTACCAGAGTAAAGACGGATTGGAGCGATGTAGGTATCTGCTACTGCAACAAGGGCATTGTCATTTTTAGAATTCCAGTTATCAAGGAAGTTGTAGTGTTGGAAAGCATTGATATCCACGCTACCATCTTTTACAGCCACGTTTGGTTGTGAGTAGTCTGTAAATTGAGTGAATTCCAATTTGATTCCCGTTTTAGCGTCATCCAAGTTCTTTTGAACTTGATCCCAACGAGCTTTTTCAGTGTCGCTCAAAGTCATAACACCCACTTTTACAGTTGTTTCACCATCTTTGCTAGATGATTTTGAAGAACCACATGCTGCAAGAGCAAATGTTGCAATAGCTGCAAGAGCTGTTAAACCAAGAATTTTTTTCAATTTCATTTTGAAGTCTCCTTTAATTAAATATTATTCTTTAATATCTTTTGCTTCTGGTAGATAAACTCCACCAAAGTATTTTTTAGACAGTTTTTCAAGGGTTCCATTGTCATAGAGTTCCTTGATACGTTTGTTGACAAATTTTTGAAGGTCTTTATCTTCTTTTGCAATAATTGGATACACATAAGGTTGTTGGTCGCTTGGAAGCTCGATAACCTTCAGGTTGTCATAGCCTTGATCACGAATGATAGTATCTACTGAGATCCGTTCGAAGATCTTGTAATCTGTACGACCATCCGCTAGATTAGCCATGATGGTTTGAATGGTTCCATCTGTGTATTGCAAGTCAGTTGGATTATCTGAATGTTTTTTATTGTAATCTTCTAATTGTTTAGCAGTAGATGTTCCTTGAACAACTTCTGTTTTCTTGCCACCAATGTCATCCAAAGATTTAATAGAAGAATCTTTTGGTACGACCAATACTAATGGATTGCGAGCATATGGATTTGGATAGAGGTATTTTTCTTCCCGCTCTTTTGAGTAACTAATGTTGTTGGCACCGATTTGGAAACGGTCACTATCTAAGCCAGCAAAGACTGAAGACCACTCTGTTTTGTTAAAGTTTACTTCATATTTGTCTGAACCTTTGAAGATTTCACGCAAAACTTCGATTTCATAACCGGTTAGCTTGCCGTCTTTTTCTTCGTAAGAGAATGGTTTGGTTGTTCCAACAGTCCCAACTTCAATGGTTTTCTTCCCACTGGCTGATTTACCAGATGAACATGCTACTAAAGCACTAGTTGCAAGGACTGCAACTAATCCTAAAGCAGAATACTTAATCACTTTTTTTAGATTCATAGGATCTCCTTATTCGTTTCAGGCACATAAAACGCCATTTTAAAAGTATTTTTTAATTTTATCAAAAAAGCATTTACTTGCCCAATATATATTTTTTATGGAGGTGATAGGTTTTCTTTATCACACTTCTTTGGCCTTAAAATACCGCAATAAAGCTTGCGCATTTTCAACATAATAGGGAACCGACACCTCAAAGGCTGCATCATCGATGGTCATGTGATCATGATGGAGGTCTGGCGCATCCGGCTCTCCATTTGAACCGATAAAGGCAAAGACTCCAGGAATTCGCTCTTGGTAAAAGGCAAAGTCTTCTCCAGCTGTAGAAGGATTCGCTGGAATCACTTCAGCCAAACCTTGTGAAGCTTTCCAAACCACTTTCGTCAATTCCTCATCATTAAAGGTAACGGGCGGGGTCAAACCCCACTCAAAAGCTACATCTACTTCCAGACTTTCTGCAATGTGTCGAATGATGGAAATAAAATGTGCCTTCAAGTCTCTTTGCACACTCGGATTAAAGGAACGAATGGTTCCTTCAAAATAGCCTGATTTTGGGAGCACATTCCAGGTTGAGCCCACATCTAGATGCGTAATGGACAAAACAGCTGTTTCAAAGGGAGAAACGGTCCGTGAAATTAATAATTGTAAGTTCTGAACCATGGTAGTGACGGCAGTTACAGTGTCAACTCCTAAATCCGGTCTCGCAGCATGACTACTAACCCCTGTCACAGTAACCTTGAATTTCTCAACCCCTGCCATCATGGCTCCAGCATTCAAGGCAAGTTGCCCTGCTTTTAGCTGGGGAATATTGTGAAAACCAATAATTCCTTGAACATCCTCCAACAGTCCTGTTGCCAAAACATCAGAAGCACCTTCTGAGATTTCTTCTGCTGGCTGAAAGATCAAGCGTACAGTTCCTTCAAGCTGGTCTTCTTTTTCCTTGAGAAGTGCTGCTGCTCCCAGAAGACTGGTTTGATGAAAATCATGGCCACAGGCATGCATGACGCCTGGATTCTGACTTTGGTAGGGCAGATTCGTTTGTTCCAAAATTGGAAGGGCATCGATATCTGCTCGAAGTGCCACCACCGGTTGGCCGGACCCAATTTCTGCAATCAGACCAGTTTTTAATCCACTCTCTAAAATACGAATCCCAAACTCTTCGAGACGCTCTTTTAGAAAGGCGGTTGTCTGGTATTCTTGACCAGACAATTCTGGGTGTTGGTGGATATAGTGGCGAATCTCTGCTAACTCTTCATAAGAAAAAGACACAAGCCTTCATCTCCTTTCAAACTTAAAATTATTTTATCACTAATAGGTGTTTCCGTCTAATTCCTGTTTCTTGGGTTTTGATATAGTTTCAAACTATAGATAAAAACACTCCTAGATTCATGTCCTAGGAGTGCCAACTTCAGCATTAAGAAAGATTTCCCTCGAATTTTTCCATAAAGCTATCACTATTATAGGCTTTTTCTACTTCCCATTTGCCATCTTTCTTAACAAAGGTCAACTGGTAGTCGTATCGATCCGGCGTCGTCAAGGGACGATCTGCAAGAGAAGCCATCATTTCCTCTCTATAGGCTTTGTTTTGAGCCTGATTGGCCTCAATGATACTCGAATAATCTTTCCGATGTTCTTGATAGAAGGTCTGCATGTGGTTTAAAATCGTCTTTTCCATGCTGACAGTCTCAGGATTTAGACTAATGACCACCTTGTCCGGGAGATATTGTTTAACCTTATAGGTTAATTTAGCGCGCTTTGCATTTTCCTTTTCATAAGCATCGATAAACTGGGTCACTTCTTCTTCTGGGAATTGGTAATCGTGTAGTTTACGAGTAAAATCAGCCGCAAATTTCGCACGGAAATCACTGGCTTCCTTTTTCAAATCAGTTCCCAAAACAAAAGCATCATCCTTTTTGACCTTTCGTTGGCCACTAAAGTAAACTTGATTGATGTATTCATCAGCTAGAAGGGTGGAATCTTCCACCTTGTCCTCATACTGAGAAGAATCCACCGCAAATTTTAGAGGCTTCGTTTTTTTATCAGAGCTATAGGTTTTTCGTTCATACTGCACTTCGTATTTTTTGCCTTTTTCGACTGGAAAGACGATATAGCCGGTTAATTTTTTATCCTGGGCCAACTGATCACTCTTAAGCAATTGGAAGGCTTCCGTTTGGTCATAAATTCCTGACTGCAATTTGACCTTGTTATTCTCCGCATCGTAAATGGTGATATCTGAATCTGACACGTTGATAGATTCTTTGGAAACATTCTTAAATTCTAATTGAAGGGCCAAATAAGTGCCGTCTTCTGAGTCATTGAGGACAGGCGGTTTAATGTATTGCCCTCCTTTTAGGCTCAGCTCTACTTGACCGTCAGATGCTGAGCTTTTTGCTGCTTTTTCCGTCTTTGATTGCTGCGAATTTGTCTTTTGAGCAGTGGTGCCACAAGCTACTAGACTCAAAGTCGCCACAGCAAATAGGGTCCATTTAAAAATCTTTTTCATCCTTATCTCCTTAAAAAAGTTTTGTTCTATTTTAACATCTTTTTCTATCTATGTATACGCTATATAGTGATAACTCTTCCCTATCATAAAAAGGCCAAGACCTTCGTCTCAACCTTTTTACTAAAATATGATTGGTTTTGATTTTACAGGATGCCTTTTTCTTTTTGAATCATGAAATCCTTGAGGGAAATCAAGAGAACTGCAAGGAGGATCATGGCCATCCCAATCACATCAACCATAAAAAAATGCTCCTTCATAATGACAAAGGCAAAGAAAACTGCCGAAACAGGCTCAAAGGACGCCAGCAAGCTTCCTTTAACGGCTCCTACCAAAGAGGTTCCTTTCAGAAAGGCTGTATAGGCAAAAATCGTCCCAATCACCACCAAGCCAAAAAGGGCCATCCAGGTATCGAGTCTGTAGTTTCCAGAAGAAGAGAGAAGGCCACTAAAAGGGAGCATTAGGATTCCTGGAATAGTCATCCCAACTCCAATCACCAGCATACTTCCCCATTTTTGAATTAAGTTCAGAGGTAGAATGATGTAAAGGGCATAGGCAAATGCTGATACCACTCCCCAAGCCAAACCTTTGGGATTGATGGCCAATTGATTGAGTTGACCATGGGTTGCTATTAAGAATGTGCCACCAATCGCTAGAAGCATCGAAAACACTTCTGCTAGTGTAGGGGCCACCTTATCCATGATACAGGTATAGGCTAAAATTCCCACTGGACAGAGATACTGTAACACCGTAGCAGTCCCAGCATTGGTTTCAGCAATCGCCTCTAAATAGGTCAACTGAGTCAATAACAATCCTAAAAAGGCAAAAATAAGAAGGGGAAGGTTGGAAGATTTATCTTTGGCAAAGGCCAAAAACTTCTCCTTATCTGCAACGTAGGAAAGAAGAATAAGGACAATTCCAGAAAAAAGCAAACGGAGATTTGTTAACTCAATAGCCGAAAATCCATGAACCATTAAATATTGCCCGCTAACTCCGGATAGTCCCCAAGCGATCCCAGCAATCAAGGTCATGAGTGTTCCTTTCATCGTCTTTGACATAGTCCCCTCCCAAATCTGTTCCTTACTTTTATTGTATCATAAAAGGCCGAAACGAAACGTTTCAGCCTCATATATTTCATATAAATTTATTCGCTTATTCAGGTTGAACCAAGATCTTGATTTGAGATTTATCTTGTGTTAATTCAATAAATCCTTCTTCAACGATATTTTCCAATTTAATTTTCTTGGTAACCAATTTTTCAGCAGAGAAGTAGCCTTGTTCCATCAATTCCAACACTTTAGGGAAGATATGACGGTAGGCAATAATTCCTTTGAGAGATTTTTCTTGGATAGCGAATTCATTTGGATTGATGCTAGCTTCACGTTCCCAGATAGATACGACCATACATTCCCCAGCTTTATGAACAGCTGCCAAGGCTTGACCTAAAACAACTGGAACCCCAGTAACTTCATAAGAAACATCTGCTCCACCACCTGTTAAACGATGGATGGCTTCGACGATTGTTTCTCCTTCTTCAGGGCGAACAACGATTGCTCCCAATTCTTCTGCTTTCGCTTGGCGTTCAGGAGATAATTCAACCGCATAGATTTTTGATGCTCCTGCTGCACGAAGGGCTTCAACAATCAAAAGACCGATTGGACCCAAGCCAAAGATAACGGCTGTATCCCCAGTTTTCAATGCAGATTGACGAACGGCATAAACAGCCACAGCTGCAGGTTCTGTAAGCGCAGCTTGTTCATAGCTCAAGCTATCTGGAATCACATGGACAAGATCACCGTCAAGGACACAATATTTGGCAAAACCACCATCTGCAGCAAGGCCGACAAAGTTCAAGTTTGGATCAAGGTTATAGTCACCAATTAGGTTATGTTTTGCCAAAATTGGTTCAATCGTCACGCGATCCCCAACTTTGACACGAGTCACATCACTTCCGACTTCTACAATTTCACCAGAGAATTCATGTCCCAAAGTAACCGGTGCTTTTTGACCAGAATACACATGTTCTTCAGTTGGGATGAAGATCGGTCCATCCAAATATTCATGCAAGTCCGTCCCACAGATCCCTGTGAACTTAACTGCCACTTTTACTTGATGTGGTTGTACTTCAGGTACTTCCACTTCTTCGATACGAACGTCTTTTGCTGCATGCCAGCGAGCTGCTTTCATAGTAGCCATAGGATAATCTCCTTTATATTTCCATGATTTGCATTTTCCTTTTCAGGAAACTCAACAAATCCATTGTAAGCCTTTTCACAAACTTTGTCAAGAAAAAACTGAAGATGAAAAAAGAGCCGCCCTTCGACTGCTCCTTCTTACCTCTTCTTGATTCGTGAATTCTCTATTCTCCAGCCCACAATCCAACCAAGGACAAGGAGATAATTTTCAAGCGCACCAATCCCATTGACCGGCAGATGATAGTGAAAATAACTGAAAAGATGATTGGTCCCAATTCCAAGCCCACCGATGATCAAGGCCACTAGTACCGTCCGAAGATAAAACCAATCGTATTTGAGATTGACGGCAATCAAGATCACAAGGACTGCCATATTCCAAATCCCAATCTCCCGTTGCCAACCGACAGAAATACCATATCCCGAATGACTTCCCATATAGGATGGAAAGAATAGTTGGAAGATAATCGCTCCAGACATAGCGATAATGACTAGGATAAATAAAACTCTTAAAAATTTGTTCATGTGACTCCTCCTAATGCTAGTTGATATGTAATGGTCTTTCCTATTCTAACACAATTTTATGGATAGTAAAAACCAACCTCTCGGCTGGTTCTTTTTCTATCAATCTTCTTTCAACTTCGCCAATTCTTGGGCAAGTAACTTGAGGGCTACTTGTGGGTTGGCTTGGCCTTTGGTTGCTTTCATTAGGAAACCTGTGAAGGCCTTGTCCGCATTCCGTTTACCTGACTTGAAGTCGGCTACGGCTGCTTCATTGTCTGCGAAGACTTGGTGGATGATTGGAATCAAGACTTCAGGGTCTGAAATCTGTACCAATCCGGCTTTTTCGACGTATTCACGCGCACCGCCACCGTTTTTTGCCAAGTGAACGAAGACTTTCTTGGCAATCTTAGAAGAAATGGTTCCATCTTCGATAATGGAAATCATTTCGACCAAATTTTCTGGTGTCAATTGGATTTCTTCCAGTGTTTTGCCTTCTGCATTCATGAATTGCGCCACTTCACCTTGGAGCCAGTTAGACACTTGCTTGGCATCTCCACCAAGGGCTACGGCTGCTTCAAAGAAGTCAGAAGTGACTTTCGTCGCTGTCAATTGGTTGGCATCATAGTCAGACAAGCCAAGCTCTGCCACATAGCGAGCACGGCGGTCTTTTGGAAACTCTGGCAACTCCGTACGCATTTCTTCGATCCACTCATCTGAGATTTCAAACAAGGGAAGGTCTGGTTCTGGGAAGTAACGGTAATCCGCTGCCCCTTCTTTGACACGCATAAGAATCGTGCTCTTGTTGGCCTCATCATAACGGCGTGTTTCTTGACGAATGACACCACCTGAACGCAAAATTTTTGCTTGACGCTCCACTTCGTATTCAAGTCCTTTACGCACGTTTGAGAAAGAGTTCAAGTTCTTCAACTCCGTCTTGGTACCAAATTCCTCTTGACCGTATGGGCGAAGAGAAATGTTGGCATCGACCCGCATCGATCCTTCTTCCATCTTGACGTCAGAAATACCTGTGTATTGGATGACTTCTTTCAAAGCTGTCAAATAGGCGTAGGCTTCTTCCGGAGAACGCATATCTGCTTCAGATACGATCTCAATCAATGGCACTCCTTGACGGTTGAGGTCTACATAAGAGAAACCGTCTGTTCCATGCGTGTTCTTACCAGCATCTTCTTCCAAATGGGCACGTTCAATCCCGATTTTCTTAGTTGAGCCATCTTCCAATTGCACTTCAATCCAACCGTTGTAACCGATTGGTTCGTCAAATTGCGAAATCTGGTAGGCCTTTGGATTATCAGGGTAGAAATAGTTCTTACGATCAAAGTGCATGTGCTGGTGGATATCCATATTCAGGGCCAAAGCAGCCTTAATACCAGCGTCCACAACGCCCTTGTTCAAGACAGGAAGCACCCCTGGGAAAGACCAGTCGATCACATTGGTATTGGCATTTTGCTCGTTCCCAAAGTGGGCAGAGGTTGGTGAGAAAATTTTTGAGTTTGTATTCAATTCAACGTGGACTTCAAGTCCGATGACTGTTTCAAAGTTCATTAATTGTCACCTCCGAAAATAAGGGGTTGTTGCTTGTGGTAATCCGTCGTTGCTTCAAAAGCAGCTGCAGCTTGGTAGATGGTCTCTTCCGAATACTTCGGACCAATCAACTGCAAACCAACTGGAAGTCCTTGCGCAAAACCTGCAGGAATCGAAATTCCTGGAAGACCCGCCAAGTTGACTGGGATGGTCAACAAGTCCGCCAAGTACATGGCAACCGGATCATGGTTGAGCGAATCCAAATCAAAGGCCACGCTTGGAGCTGTAGGACCAAGGATGAGATCGTAATCCGCAAAGACTTTTTCGAAGTCTTGGATAATAAGTGTCCGGACCTGACCAGCTTTCTTGTAGTAAGCATCGTAGTAACCAGATGACAAACTAAAAGTACCCAGCATGATACGGCGTTTGACTTCGTCACCAAAACCTTGGCTACGAGTGTTCACGTAGATATCATCCAAGTTCTTGGCATCTTCCGCACGGAAACCATAACGAATCCCGTCAAAACGTTGCAAGTTTGAAGAAGCTTCAGATGAAGCGATGATGTAGTAGACGGCAACCCCGTATTTAGAATGAGGCAGGCTGACTTCTTCGACAGTTGCTCCCAATTTTTCAAAGTGTTTCGCCGCATTAAGGATGGTTTCTTTGACTTCTGGGTCAATTCCTTCCCCAAGGTATTCCTTAGGAAGGGCAATCTTCATGCCTTTTATGTCTTGACCAATCTTAGAAGTAAAGTCTGCTACGCGTACTGGCGCTGAAGTTGAATCTTTAGCATCCTCACTTGCAATGACATTGAGTAATTGAGCATTTTCTTTAACGGTTGGAGCGAAAGGTCCAATTTGGTCGAGTGAGCTACCAAAGGCAATGAGACCAAAACGTGAAACCGTTCCATAAGTTGGTTTGAGACCAACAATCCCGTTGAAGGCAGCAGGCTGGCGGATAGAACCACCTGTATCTGAACCAAGAGACAAACGGACTTGTCCTGAAGCGACAGAAGCTGCCGAACCACTTGAAGATCCACCAGGCACCTTGCTATGGTCCCAAGCATTCTTGGTTGGCCCATAGTAAGAAGTCTCACCAGACCCACCCATGGCAAATTCATCCATGTTGGTTTTTCCGACAACAATCATGTCTTTAGCTTTGGCGTTAGCAACTGCTGTCGCATCAAAGATAGGCTCATAGTTATAGAGCATTTTTGATGCCGCAGTGGTCAAGATGCCGTCAGTAGAGATGTTATCTTTCACTGCCAATGGAATCCCTGATAGAAGATTATCTGCATCGATTCCTTTTTCATCAATGGCCTTGGCTTGTGCAAGGGCCGCTTCTTCAGCCACCGTCACAAAGGCATTGACTGCTTCTTCACGCGCCTTGATATCGTCAAGTGTCGCTTGAGTCAATTCGGTTGCTGAAATTTCCTTAGAGACAAGGAGGTCGTGCAACTCTTCAATGGTTTTATGGTTGAATGACATTAGGCATCTCCTCCATCTTCTAGGATAGCTGGCACCTTGATGTAGTAGTTATCTTTTTCAGGTACATTTTTAAACAAGCGGTCACGGTCTGTCCCTTTTTCAGCAACATCCGGACGCAATACGGTCTTACGATCAGCCATAGTCGTTGTTGGGGCCACACCGGTTGTGTCCACTTCTTCCAACAATTCCACCATGTCGACAATCTTCGACAAGGTTGTCGCAAACTCAGCTGTCTCTTCTGGAGAGAATTTCAATTTTGAAAGATTGGCAACGTGAGTTACCTCTTCTTGCGTAATTTTCATCTTGCTTCCTTTCGTGAATTGATGATTTTTCAATACCCTCTATTTTACCATAATTTAGCTCAATTTGCTTGCCTTAGAAAAAATCTGTAAGACTTTTTTGTCGCTACAGATTCTTCTTTTTATATTTCTTGTCCGCCGAATTGCCCCATCTCCATCAGAGTCTCTTTCCAGACTTCCTGGACGTTAGAAGCGAGGTAAGAAGAGGCCAAGTCATAAGAAGCCTGATGAAATGGGGCGAGGTCGCTTTCAAAGAGCTGGACCAGCTTGTCCGCCAACTCTTTCACCAGCTCTTCTTCTGGCACTGTCTCGCTATAAGGTACCAAAAAGCCATTTTCACCCTCTTTTATAAAAGTCGGATTGCCATAACGGGCATCAAAGCCCAGCAAGGCCAAACCTGCTCCAGCCGCCTCCATTAAAGTCAAACCAAAGGTCTCCCACTGAGAAGTGGTGAGGTAGGCTTGGTAGCAAGGATAGATCTGCTTTAGATCCGCATGACCGCGTAGGTGAATATAATCTTGTGCTGCAAGCTCCTGAATCAGGTGGCGCAAGTTGTCCGCTTCCCCACCCTTTCCATAAATATCAAACTGAAGGGCTGGGAGTCGTTTCTGTGCTTGAGCCACTACTCGAATAGCCAAATCGATGCGTTTTCTTGGATCCAAACGGGAAGCTGTGAGCACACTAAAGGGAGGTCTGTCTCCTAGTGATTCCGTCAATTCTTCTAGATGCCCTACTGGAATGCTATAGATTGGAATTCCTTGGCATCCTTGTTTAGCAAGTGTCTGCTCCAAGACTTCTTTTTGAAGATCCGTTGCCGTGATGAAGTAATCGAAGCGTTTGGCATACTTGAACACATAATAATATTCATAATTGAGATGGCCATTTTCAAATTCATGCTCCGAATGAAACACCATGGCGAGCTTTGAAGGAGCAGCTTTCTCCAACAAAGGGCGAGCAAAATCCATGCGCGAAGCCCGATCAAGCAGAATCAGATCTTCTTCTTTGAGGGACAGCTGCGACAAAAAACGTCTCATCACTTCTGTATGGTTGGTCAAAATCTCAGACCCCAGTTTATAGAGCCAGCTTCCACCTAACCTCGATTCTTCAAAAGCGATAGTTCCATCTTGATTGTGATAGGTCCGTCTGACAACACTACCATACTGAAAATACTCTGTGACAAGTTTACAAGCTCCATAATACTCTCGCTTGATTCTATTTCCAGCCAAAAGATAGTCTACATAGCGGACACAGTTTGGATGATAGGGATCCAGATGAAAGGTCAGGGCGTTTCCATCCGCAAATTGGTAGCGAATGGCTCTTTCCGTTTTTTCAACAACATCCAGACGAGTCAGTTGAAAATCCATTTGCAAGGCCCCTACCGTCTTTTTAGGGACCGTAGTCTGTTGATCCGTAAAAGCTAAATGAGCAAAAAGCAGTTCCTCATCCCGGTGCCCCAATGATAGGTAATAGGCCAATTTTTCTGGAGTGGGCCAAGTGGTAAAGACAAACTTCGCTGCCACTCCTAGTCCCCGGAGCATCTTTGCCCGAGAGGCCTGTGCAACATCGACCCCATTGGGTTCAAATCCCACTAATAGATTAAAGGTATAAATGGTCATGCTGTCCCTCCCTCTAATCGCTTAAATAGCTCTTCCAAAGCTTCTTTTTCAGGCAATTTCAAGATTCGTGCCTGCTCTCTTACCAATTCTTTGTAGGTCTCTGGATGCTGGAGCAAGGTATCTAGTTGCTGTTCCATTTCTTCAACTGTATCTGTGATCGTGCTCAAGTTTTTATAGGCTTCATGATGCACCCTACTCTTCAAACCAAATAAGACTTGCCCATTTTCAAGAGCATGAAGACTACTACTCCATACTTCTTCTCCCTGGTTGCAATCCAGATAAATTGAGCAGCTGGATAACAAGTCCTCATATTTGTCCAGCGAAATCCCTGGATAGAGGCGCACATTGGAGCGAGTCGCTAAATCTGTCAATTTTGGACCCATAGCCGTCAAGGCAGCAATGTGAAAGGTCACTTGTGGGAATTGATGGACCAGGCTAGATAAGCCTTCGACCTCTTGAGAAGCCGTCATGACCAGGGCTTCTGGTTGAAAACTTTCCTGCTCCACATCTACCAGCCCTGACAAGGCTGTGATTCCGTCTTTTTTCTCTCTCAACAGACCATCTTCTACCAACAAAATCTGACTGACTTGTTCTTTGGTCTCGTCTAGATCATTAGCGTCACTGGCACAGTATGCGAGTCTTTCCTTTGGTATCTCTTTCACAACATCTAGCAATACCTTGTCCATCAAAAGGATGGCTTCATCTTCCGGCAAGACTTGTTCTAGGACAGCTCTTTGCAGCTCTTTCTTATTGGCATACAGGCGATCCCGTCCCTTAGGAGTTTGAAGCAAAAAGGTTCCTTGTGAGACAAAGTGAAGCAAGACTTCTTCTTGCTGAGGGTTCAAATAGATGTCTAAATAGGATTGGCCAGATTCCGTAAGGAGACTCTGTTTGCTTCTCCAGCCATAGCGGTTGTAGACATCAATGGATACGATCTCTTCTCCCTGACCAAACCATTCCACTCTGTCAACTGTTCGAGACAAGATATCCTCTCGCAAAACCACGTTAGCACGACGTTCCTCACCATCAAAAAGATAGGTTGTGATCCCTAGTGTCCAACATTCCCATAATTCTGGAACTACTAGATCATTGAAAAATAAAGGTTTTCCAATTTTTGATGCTGGGTCTTTTTGGGTAAAAAAGGTCGCAAGACTCTCTGTCTGTTGGTCCAAATCTGTTTCCAGATTGGTCACAAATACTCGGTAGGGCTGGCCAAGTTTGTCCAAGTATTTTTGCAAACGATCCAGCTCTCTGGTCTGCTCTGATGCAATAATGAACATGCTGATCCTTTCTCATCAATAAGGGGTTAGTCCATCGTTTCAATAAAATGGAGGTTGGTCACCACGCGCTCATAGGTTTCTGTCCCTTGCAAGCCTGCTTCCTCTAATTTTTCAAGGGCCCGTTTCAAGCGTGTTTTGTAGATATAGCGATGCCAGGTCAAATCATAGCCCAACATCCCCAGTAGAGCCAATTTCTCGTGCTTAGCTTCCATCTCATCGAGTACCCGCTTTTCTGTCCAAACCTGGGACAGAGTATCTGAACGACCCACACGATACCAATAAATACATTTCTCTGTATGAACCACCCGATGGGCTTTTAAGAAGAGCTTGTACATGAGGAAGTTGTCCTCGACATTTTTTCCGACCGGAAAACGAAGCCCTTCAAATAAGCTACGCTTATAGAGCTTCATCATGGCGCAAGCCCAGGCCATATCTCTAGTCTCCTGGATGGCATCCTGGTCCATGATTTCTCTCCCCTCATAAAGGGTCTCTGAATAATCATCGTCCGTTACCTTGATCAAGTATTTGCTACTACTGTCATCATAGAGGTTATAGTTGGCTACGGAGACATCCGCATCATACTTCTTCAGTTGACGATAGAGCACTTCTACATAATCCTCCGTCACCCAGTCATCTGGATCAATAAAGGTGATATAATCACCAGTCGCCAACTCAATCCCTGTATTACGGGCAACAGATAAGCCCCCATTTTCTTGACGGACGTAGCGGATGCGCGCATCCTTCCTAAAAAATTTTTTACAGATCTCTTCTGACTGGTCTGGCGAACCATCATTGACCAGAATAATTTCCAAATGAGGGTAGGTCTGATGGATAACCGTTTCCAAACATTGTCTCAAATAAGCTTCTACATTATAGATGGGAATGATGATACTCACTACTTCATTTGTTTCCATGCTTCTTCTCATTTCTCTTTAAATAATCGCGAATCGCTGCCACCATCTCCTGCACCTGGTCGTCCGCAAATACTAGATTCTCTCCATTCTCCACATGATTGGTTCCTTCAAAAGAGAAAATGGGAAGGCCATGTTGACTGAGTGTTTGCGTGATTTGATCCACCTCATCATAAGGATTGATATCCAAATAGAAATCCAATTTATCTAGGACCTTTCGACTAGTCAAGGGATCAAAAGAGGGATAAAGAAAGAGGTTGGGATAGCGTTCCAATTGCACCAAGTTAAAACCAAAATGGCTATGGGCAAGGACATGAATCGCTACGTCTGGCAACTCTTTTAACAACGTCTCCAACTCGTGGATATCTGCTGTATGGGTATAAATGGCAGCATGATAAGGAAATTCTCCCACTAAGTCTTGATAGGTTTGCTTCAAAATCGGTTTTCGAAGCAAAATCTCCTCCCAAGAGAGAGCATAGTAAAACCACCATTGTTCCCGAAAACGATTGAAGCGTTTGGAGGTCCAAGGTTTATTATGAGAGGTGTAGTGAATGACCGCTGGAATCCCTTGAAAGGCATCATACCAGTCTAGATCTCCATAGAGGTATTGATCCTTATCAGACCCCACTTGTAAATTATAGGTCCAAGGTAATGGATACCACGCATTTTTGAAATACAGATTCAAAATTCCTTGGTCTCCGTATACATGCTGATGGTGCTCGCGAGTAAGGTCAAAAAGTGCCTCTGTCACTTGGTGCTCTTGCCACCAAGTCTTATCAATCACCAAAAGTCCAGCATTAAATCCATCTGTCGTCGTTGGCTTATCGACCACTGCACCCAGTCCATAACCTTTTAGATCAACCTCAAACAAAGGAGATAAATCCTGTGTAAAGATCATGTCACAATCCAGATAGAGGATCCGTTCTTCCTCCACAAACTCTGGAATAGCGTAACGGAAATAGGTCGCATAGTGAATATGGTCACTTGGAAGCGAGAAGGATTGGAATTGCTCGGGAGACATCCGACAATTGATCACCTCTGAATCCAACTGGCGCAAGCGCTGATTCATGATAGTAAACCACTCAGTTGGTAGATCTTCATTCAAGACATAAATTTTTAACTGGTCCTGATGGGCACACAGTGACTTCATAGCGGTTTCCAACTTTTCCATATAAGATAGATCCGCTGAAAACACGACAGCTTTTTTATTCATAACTCCCCCTTATTTGCTACCATTAGAATACCATTTTCAAGAGAGGAAGACAATCTCTAAGCCCCAAAAAAGAGGCCAAGACAAATTGTACTGACCCCAAAAAGTTAGACAATTAATTTATCCAAAGGATTCAGTTCTGTATTGCACAGGACTGAGTCCTTTTAGTTTTACCTTAATTCGTTTG
>JAGZKI010000046.1 GCA_018365265.1 Streptococcus parasanguinis
TGATTTCATCAGCTTTTACAGCCCTACTCAACTGTGCGGAGGTGGGACGACGAAATCGAATTCTAACGAATTACCGATTTCTGTCCCACTCTCTTTCTTTTGAAACGCATTGACAAGAGAAGGCTTTTCCGCTATTCTAAGGGAATGAAAGAAAGGAAAGGGATTGAGATGAAACGGACTTACTGGCAAGACTTAAAGGGGGCCTTTTATTTGATCTGGCGCAACAAATGGTCCTTTATCGCGATTGGAATTTTGCTACAATTTGTCGTTGGTATTGGGGCTGCGGCCTTGACTTGGCTCTTTCATCTGGCAGTCTTGCTTGCGGGTCAGGCTAATATCGATAAGAACAACCTTGTCTCTGTTATGAGCCATCCCTTGAGCTTGCTGGCTCTTTTGGTCTTTATCATGGTCTTTGCTTTCTTGTTTATGCTGGAGATGCGGACCCTGATTTCGGTCATTTACCTATCGCGAACCGACCGACACTTGTCCTTTAAAAAAGTCTTGCGGCAATCATTTGGTCGTTTGAAGGATTTGTCGGGGAGAAACCTGCTTTACTTTCTGCTCTATCTTCTTTTGACCTTGCCTGTCGCAGGTGTCTTGATTGGATCGACCTTGACAGATGGGCTTTATATTCCAAGCTTTATCACAGGGGAGTTTGAAAAGACTACGATGGGCTCCATCGGACTCTTTGTGGTGCAGCTTACCTTTATCTATCTCAATCTTCGCCTCATCTATACGGTCCCCAACCTCGTGGTGGAGGAATTGCCATTTGGTCGTGCTTTGAAAAAAAGCTGGAGCATGACCAAAAGAGGAGGCTTTCGACTCTTATGGAGAATTCTGTCCTTTGAGTTTCTCTTAACCTTTCTAGGGATTTTATTGATCTTGGGTTTGGTCTTTACCTTGACCGTGATCGATAAAGAGGGCCAGTATTTCTGGGTGGAGACCATCTTCTTGGTCTTGATTCGGACCTTCCTATTTATTTTTACAGTCTTGACAAAGGTGGGGTCGCTCGGCATTATCTTGGATTCTGCATGGAAAGTACCGAGCCGATCGGTCATTCGCTCGAAAGGCAGTCGAAAGATGAAGGGGCTCTTTGCTCTGACAGTGATCTTTCTCATGGTCCAATCGGGGATCTCAGCCTTTGAACTGGCAACCTTAAAGGTGAATGACCAGGTCAAGCTCATCGCCCATCGAGGGGATGTCTCCAAAGGGGTAGAAAATTCCCTGGAAGCCTTAGAAGCAGCAGCCAAGGGAAAGGCAGCTTATGCGGAAATGGATATCCTTCTCACTAAGGACCATCAATTTGTCGTCATGCATGACTACAATCTCAAGCGTCTTGCTGGGGTGGACAAGGATGTGAAAGACATGACCCTAGCTGAGGTGCAAGGCCTCAAGATTCAACAGGATGGACACACGAGTCATATCCCTTCATTTGATGAATATGTCAAACGGGCCAAAGAATTGAAGATGAAGCTCTTGGTCGAGCTTAAGCCCCATGGTGGGGAGCCTGCCAATTATGTGGATCTCTTCGTGCAGAAGATGCGGGAATTAGGGGTTGAAAAAGACTATCCGGCTATGTCTTTGGATCTGTCGGTCATGGAAAAAGTCGAGAAGAAGGCCCCTGAGATCAAGACCGGCTATGTCATTCCCATTCAATTCGGTCGCTTTGAAAAGGATTCGGTCGACTTCTTTGCGATTGAAGACTTTTCTTATCAGGAGGATTTGGTGACACAAGCCCATGAGATGAAAAAAGAGCTCTATGTCTGGACCATCAATGACAAGCAAAAGTTGACCAAGTATTTGCAACAACCCATTGATGGCTTGATTACGGATGAATTGACAGAGGCACAAAGACTGAAAAAGGATTTGAAAGAAAACAAGTCCTACTTTGATCGCTTCTTGAATCTCGTCGCAACATCTAAGGAAGAATAAGATAGGATATGCATAGAGAGAGTGGGACGGAAAACGGTCATTCGTTAGAATTCGATTTCGTCGTCCCACCTCCGCACAGTTGAGTATGGCTGTAAAAGCTGATAAAATCAGCGTAGTAGAGCCCACTCAGCCACTGCGTCTTGCTCGACAATTCAAAAACAATTGAGAGGCTAGGACTTTTGTCCCAGCCTCTTTTGCACTAGATCAACAGAAAAACGGATGCTGTCTAAAAATCTTGCATTTTTTTGTAATTTAGGTTACAATGAAGACTATAAAAAACGCGTAATCCCTAGGGTCTTTCCCTCAGGGAATTTTGTGTGTTTTGACCTATTTTCGATGGAAAGAAGCTTTGCTTCTACCGCAGGAAAAAGTATGAATAACATTGGAGGTAATAATGATTCGATCCTTAATTTCCGAGATCAAAGAATTCAAGAAGCCCTCGTTTTTGGCTTCCTTGTTCATGGTCTTTGAAGTCATGTTTGAGATTTCGATTCCCTTTGTCATGGCGAGTCTTTTGGACCAAGGTGTTCAACAAAGAAACATGAACAATATTTTGTTTTACGGTGGGCTCATGCTGGTCTGTGCCTTTCTCTCCCTCTTTTGTGGGATGCAGTCTGCCCGTTATGGCGCCTATGCATCGGCTGGTTTTGCCAAAAACCTTCGTCGGGCTATTTTCAAAAAGGTTCAAACCTTCTCATTTGAGAATATTGATCAGTTCTCATCAGGTGGGTTAGTCACTCGGATGATGACGGACGTGACCAATGTGCAAAATGCCTATCAAATGGTGATCCGGATCTGTGTACGGGCACCGCTTAATTTGATCTTTGCCATTGTGGCTTGTTTCATGATCAATGCGGAAATGGCCATGATCTTTGTCTATGTGACCATCTTTTTGGCAGCTGTCTTAAGCATCATCATGAAGATTGTTTATCCGCTCTTCACAGAAGTATTTGAAGCTTATGACAATCTCAACAACAGCATTCAAGAAAACATCACCAATATGCGGGTGGTCAAGTCTTACGTTAAGGAAGCAGATGAAACGGTTAAATTCAAGAAGGCTTCTCGTCGAATTTATAACATGTTTATGAAGGCTATCCGTGTCGTTGTCTTGAGTAGCCCAGCTATGATGCTTTCCATGTATGCTTCTTTCCTTTTGATCTCTTGGATCGGGGCTCATCTGATCGTTGGTGGTCAACTCTCTACTGGGAATTTGACCTCTATGTTTAGCTACACCATGACCATTCTCATGTCGCTCATGATGTTTATGATGATCTTTGTCATGTTGTCAATTTCCATGGCCTCTGTCGAGCGGATCAATGAAGTCTTAACGACCAAAACGACGATTGACTCTCCAGAAAATGGGATCAAAGAAGTCGCTGATGGATCCATCAACTTTGAGGATGTGACCTTTGCTTATACCGATGAAAATGGCGACAAGACCCATGTTTTACAAGGGATTAATCTTTCCATTCGTTCAGGGGAAGTGATTGGGATCTTGGGAGGAACAGGATCAGGGAAATCGAGCTTGGTTCAGTTGATTCCTCGTCTTTATGATGTCGAGTCTGGTCGGGTGACAGTAGCAGGCCACGATGTCAAAGAATACGATCTTGATTCCCTTCGTAAGCAAGTGGCCATGGTTCTTCAGACCAATGTCCTTTTCTCTGGTACGATTAAAGAAAATATGCGCTGGGGAAATAAAGATGCGACGGATGAAGAGATCATTGCGGCTTGTAAGATTGCCCAAGCCGATGAATTTATTCAAGATTTCAAAGAGGGTTATGACACCATGATTGAGCGTGGGGGATCCAACGTCTCTGGTGGTCAACGCCAGCGTCTCTGTATCGCGCGTGCCCTTCTCATGAATCCGAAGATCTTGATCTTGGATGATTCGACTTCGGCGGTCGATACCAAGACGGATAGTTTGATCCGTCAAGGATTGGCAACCAGCTTGAAAGAGACTACCAAAATCATCATTGGTCAACGGATTTCTTCTATTCAAGATGCAGATCGCATTATCGTGATGAATGATGGCCAAATCGATGCGATCGGTCGTCACGAGGAATTGCTTGCGACCAATGCCATCTACCAAGAAGTATATGAAATGCAAACACAAGGGAAAGGAGAAGCAGATGAAAACTAAGAAAAAAGCAAATCTAGGCTCTATCCTTCGCCTGCTCGACTTCCTTTGGAAAAACTACAAGGTATCCTTGATTGTTTCCTTTATCTTAATCATTCTATCGTCTCTTGCGACGGTCAATGTGACAGCTTCGATTCAGTCCTTGGTCGACGTCTATGTGGAGCCCATGCTGACAAGCAACAGCCATGATTTCGGACCGCTCTTGTCCTTCTTAACACGAGTTGGTTTGATCTGTTTGATCGGGGTACTTGCTAACTATGGCTTTACCTTGATTATGGCGACCGTTTCACAAGACTCACTTAGAAGTCTTCGAAATCAGTTGTTTGCCCGCATGCAAAAACTGCCGGTACGTTACTTTGATACCCACCAACATGGGGACATCATGTCTATCTATACCAATGATATTGATGCTCTTCGCCAAGCAATTGAACAATCCATTCCTCAACTCTTATCCTCAGCGATTACCATCCTTGGGGTAACGATTACCATGCTGACGGTTAGTCCTCTCTTGTTCTTGATTGTTCTTGTCATGGTTCTTGTCATGGTCTTTATCATCAAGGATGTTTCTGGAAAGTCAGGTCGTTACTTTGGCGCCCAACAAAAGAACTTGGGGATTGAGAATGGCTTTATTGAAGAAATGATGTCTGGTCAAAAAGTGGTCAAGGCCTTTGTGCATGAAAGAGAAAGCATTGAGGATTTTGACCGGATCAATGACCAACTCTTTGAGTCTTCCTACCAGGCTAACCGCTATGCCAATGTCCTCATGCCGATTCTTGGGAACTTGGGAAATGTTTCCTTTGTTCTAACAGCCTTGATCGGGGGCCTCTTTGCGCTAAACGGCGTCGGTGGTTTAACCATTGGTGGTCTTATGGCCTTTCTGCAATTGAACCGTTCCTTCACAGGTCCGATTGCCCAGGTCTCTCAACAATTGAACTTTGTCCTCATGGCCTTGGCTGGTGGAGATCGTGTCTTTGATCTTTTGGACGAAGAAGAAGAAGTCGACCAAGGAAAAGTGACGCTGGTCAATTATGAACTGGTCGATGGAGAAATGGTCGAAACCGATCAGAAAACCAACAAATGGGCTTGGAAACACCCACGTCCAAATGGGGATTACCAGCTTGTCAAGATGGTCGGAAATGTGGTCTTTGATGATGTTGATTTCTCTTATGATGGGAAGAAACAAATCCTTCATGGCATCAACTTGTACGCGGATAAGGGGCAAAAAGTGGCCTTTGTCGGTGCGACTGGTGCAGGAAAAACAACCATCACCAACTTGATCAACCGCTTCTATGATATTCAGTCTGGAATGATCACCTATGATGGGATCGATATTAAATTGATCGAGAAAGATTCTCTTCGTCGTTCCCTCGGAATCGTTCTTCAAGATACCCACTTATTCACTGGTACGATTGCGGAAAACATCGCTTATGGCCGAGCTGATGCAACACGGGAAGAAATCCTTGAAGCAGCTCGGATTGCCAATGTGGATTCCTTTGTAAAGCACTTGGATCAGGGCTATGAGACAGTCTTGACAGATGATGGGGCTGGCCTATCAAATGGTCAACGACAATTGATCGCCATTGCCCGTGCAGCCCTTGCCAATGCGCCTGTCTTGATTCTGGACGAAGCGACGTCTTCCATTGACTCGCGAACAGAGAAGATGGTGCAAGAAGGGATGGACCGCTTGATGGAAGGTCGGACAGTCTTTGTTATCGCCCACCGTCTATCGACGATTGTCAATTCCGATGTCATCATGGTGATGGACCACGGACGCATTATCGAACGAGGCAACCATGCTTCCTTAATGGCAGAACGTGGCACCTATTACCGCCTCTACACAGGTGGACTTGAAATTGATTAAACCAAAAAAGCTTGAGCGTTGGCTCAGGCTTTTTGCTTATTTATCAAGTAATTCTTGGATTAAGTCTTCCATAGCAGCTGGTTCTGTTTTGGAGGAGAAGCGTTGGGCGACTTGGCCTTGTCGGTCGATGACAAATTTTGCGAAGTTCCATTCGATGCGTTTGCCCAGTGGTCCAGTTGCTTGGCTTTTGAGCCAGTCATAAAGAGGAAGGGCTTCTTTGCCATTGACCTTGGCTTTGGCGAATCGTGGAAAGGTGGTCTGGTAGTTGAGGCTACAGAAGCTATTGATTTCTTCTGCAGTTCCTGGAGCTTGCCCCATGAATTGGTTACAAGGGATGTCTAGGATTTCAAGCCCCTTATCTTGGTAGCGCTGGTAAAGATCTTGCAGTCCTTGGTATTGCGGGGTTAGGCCACAGCCTGTTGCTGTATTGACCACGATGAGGACCTTACCTTGGTAGTAGGAAAGAGAAATTTCTTCCCCTTCTTGGTTTTCTAAAGAAAAATCATAAATACTGGTCATCGGGATTATCCTTTCTGTTTCTTTAGCTTTTATTGTAGCACAAATGTCCTAAAATTGGGGCAAGAGGAGCATGACTTCTTGCTTTAGTCCCTCCAGTGAAAATGATATAATAAGAAGATAACAAGCTCTCAAGAAAATGCCAAAAGGAGAACGGATCGGATGAAATTACTCTATACGGATGTTCGGACCCCCTTGACCCAGGTCCTGACACAAGAAGCCGTAGGGTTAGTAGAACAGGGCAAGCGTGTGTTTTACATTGCGCCCAACTCTCTTTCCTTTGAAAAAGAAGCCAAGGTCTTGTCCTATTTAGAAGGTCAGGCTTCTTTTGCCATTACCGTCACGCGCTTTGCCCAAATGGCTCGTTATTTCATCCTGAATCAGGTTTTTGAGGAGCAACCCTTGGATGACATCGGTCTCGGCATGCTATTTTTTAAAGCTCTGTCCCAGATGAAGGAGCAGGATCTCAAAGTTTACGGGGCCCTGCGCAAGGATCCTCAGTTTATCCAGCAATTGGTCCAGCTCTATCATGAATTGCAGACGGCCCAGATGGATTTTACAGATTTAGAGTTGCTCGAGGAAGCTGAAAAAAGAGAGGACCTCTTGGCGATTTTTGAAGCGGTCTCTGAGATGCTGGTCCAGCACCGGTATGAATCCCAGTCCAAGATGGCCTTTTTCCTCAATCAGGTTGAAGAAGGGCAACTGGAAGAGCAATTACAGGATGTGGCGATCGTCGTCGATGGCTTCACGCGTTTTTCTGCAGAAGAAGAGGCCTTGATCAGTCTCCTTCACCGAAAAAGAGTGGAGATTGTCATCGGGGTCTATGCCAGTGAAAAAGCTTATAGGGCAAGCTTTAGAGAGGGAAATCTTTACCAAGCCAGTGTTGACTTTCTCCTTCAGCTAGCAAAGACATTTGAGGTACAGCCTCAGTATTGTGGGCAAGCGATCGAAGACTCTTTTAGTCGTATTACCCGCATGTTAGAAGCGCGCTACGATTTTTCACAAGTGGAAAATGAGCTGGAGGATCAAGATCGGACAGCGGTCCAACTCTGGCAGACCAATACGCAAAAAGAAGAGTTGGAATTTGTCGCTAAATCCATACGTCAGCGTCTTCATGATGGGGCTCGCTATCGGGATATTCGGGTCTTGTTAGGCGATGTGGAAGCTTATCAACTACAGCTCAAGACCATTTTTGACCAGTATCAGATCCCCTTTTACTTGGGACGAAGTGAAGCCATGGTCCACCATCCCTTGATTCAGGTCATTGAATCGCTAGGGCGGATCAAGCAGTTCAATTACCAAACAGAAGACGTCATCAACTTGTTAAAAACAAGTCTGTATAGTGATCTGACGCAAGAAGAAGTCGATGCTTTTGAGCAGTACCTTCGCTTTGCAGAAGTAAAGGGTGCTGCAAAATTTCACAAGCCATTTACCAGCAATCGTCAGGGTAAGTTCAATCTAGAAGCACTCAATGCCCTCCGAGAACGCGTCGTAGAACCTCTAGCGCCCTTCTTTTCACAGCGCAAACAAAAGGTTTCCCAACTCTTAACAGCCTTTACAGAGTTTCTGCAAGAGGCTCAGCTTTCTCAGAATCTCCAAGCTTTGATCAAGGATCTAGCCTTGGAGGAGCAGGAGCGCTATGATCAGGTCTGGAAGGCCTTTCTCCATGTCTTAGAAGAGTTGAATGTGGTCTTTGAGGACCAAGAGCTGACAGTGGATGACTTTTTGGCCCTCCTCTTATCGGGGATGCAATTGTCTCAATACCGGACGGTTCCTGCTACTGTCGATGTGGTGACCGTTCAGTCTTATGACTTGATTGAACCCTTGACAGCACCTTATGTCTACGCGATCGGGCTGACCCAGGAGCGTTTTCCAAAGATTGCTCAGAACACCTCTCTACTCAGTGAAGAAGAGCGCCAGCAACTCAATGAGGCCACCCAAGAAGGAGCAGAGCTCCAGGTGGTGACCAGCGAAAATCTCAAGAAAAATCGCTTTGTGGCAGTTTCGCTCCTCAATGCGGCGACCAAACAGTTGGTCCTATCGGCCCCTAGCTTGGTCAATGAAACGGAAGATAGTGTCTCTCCTTACCTTCTAGAATTGGCCAAGGAGCCTATTGCCATCGAGTGGACGACCAAACAAGCCCAAGCTTCAAGTGATGACATCGGGACCTACCGAGCCCTCTTAGCGCGCGTGATCGAACTCCATCAAGAAGAGATCACTAGTGAGCTGTCTGCTGAAGAAGCCAGCTTTTGGGGTGTGGCCGTGCGGGTCTTGCGAAAGAAATTGCAAGCGGAAGGCATCCAGATTCCTCAAATTTCAACGGAATTGAAGAGTCGCCAGCTCCAGTCGGATACGCTTCAAACGCTCTATCCAGAAGGCAAAGCCTTAACCTTATCTGCTTCTGCCTTGAATGAATACTACAAGCACCAGTACGCCTTTTATCTGCGCTATGTCTTGGGGCTACAGGAGGATGAGACCATCCGACCAGACGCTCGCAGTCATGGGAATTTCTTGCACCGGATCTTTGAAAAAGTCTTAAAAGACAGCTCCGATCAAGCTTTTGATCAGCGCTTAAGCGAGGCGATTCGAGAAACCAGCCAAGAAGCAGAGTTCCAGCAATTGTATGGAGAAAATGGAGAGACCGAGTTTATTCGCAACTTGCTTCTTGATACCGCTAAAACAACGGGCCGGGTCCTCGCTCAGCAAAATGGCATCGAGACCATCGGTGAGGAGACCCTCTTTGGTGGGAGCGCCCATACCTCTTATCCTTTGTCTGATGGCCGTCTCCTGCAGCTACGAGGCAAGGTAGACCGCATTGATCAGTTAAGTGATCGGGGAGCTCTTGGCGTTGTGGATTACAAGTCGAGCTTGACGCAATTCCACTATGACAAGTTCTTTAATGGCCTGAATTCTCAATTGCCGACCTATCTCTCTGCCATTCAGGATCTGAAGGAATACCAAGCGGAGCAAGGGATTTTCGGAGCCATGTATTTGGAAATGGGAGATCCCCTAGTGGATCTGAAAAAGACCAAGACAGTAGAGGATGCCATCAATCAAACTATGAAAAGTCAACAGTACAAGGGGCTCTTTATGGCAGATCAGGCGCCTTATTTGGGTGAAGCCTATGATAAGAACAAGGCCATGATGCTGAGTAAGGAAGAGCTGGACCTGCTCCTCTTGTACAACGCTTATCTCTATAAAACAGCAGCAGAAGGGATTCTCAAGGGGCAATTTGCCATCAATCCCTATAGTGAAAATGGGCGCAATATCGCACCATATGTGGAACAGTTTAAATCTATCACGGGCTTTGAAGCCGATCGTCACCTCGGTCAGGCACGGTTCTTGACCAAACTAGACCAAAAAGGAGTACGCGGTGAAAAGGTGAAAGCCGCTTGGATCGAGAAGATGAAGGAGGTCTTGAACAAATGATCAAACAAGCATTTTTGACAAGAGATGAAATCAAGGCCCTTCAGGCCCAAGAGGCAGCCTCTACCAAAGAGCAAAAGCGAACAGCAGAACAGATCGATGCCATCTATAGTTCGGGGACCAATATCTTGGTGTCGGCCTCGGCTGGTTCAGGGAAGACCTTTGTCATGGTGCAAAGGATTTTGGATCAGATCCAGCGAGGTATTTCTATTCAGGAGCTCTTTATCTCGACCTTTACGGTCAAGGCAGCAGGAGAGCTTAAGGAGCGTTTGGAAAGTGAACTTGGAAAAGCCCTGCAAGCGAGCGATGACCCAGAACTCAAGCAACACTTGGCCCGTCAAATCGCAGATGTCGCAACGAGCGATATCGGAACCATGGACTCCTTTACCCAAAAGGTCCTAACGCGCTATGGCTATTTGCTTGGGTTGGCGCCCCAGTTTCGCATTTTACAAAATGCCAGTGAGCAACGTCTCTTACAGAATGAAGTCTTTCAGACTGTTTTTGACCGCTATTACCAAGGAGAAAACCAAGAAGCCTTTGTCCAGATGGTCAAGAATTTCACGGGACAGCGCAAAAATTTGACCTTGTTTAAAGAGCAAGTCTACCAGATCTATGACTTTCTTCAGTCGACCAGTGATCCAGAAAAATGGCTGGAGGAGCATTTCCTAAAAGGGTATGAAGAGACCGATTTCGAACAGGTGGAAACTACTCTGATGGAGAGCATCCAGCAGGCCCTCTATGAGGCAGAGAGCTTTTTTGCCTTTCATTTGTCCAATGAAGGCCAAGCATTTGGCAAGGCCAAATATTTGGAAGCCGTGCAAGAGGTGCTGGATCAGATTGGAAGCCTCACAGAGCGCCCTAATAAAGCGCAACTGACCTCTGTCCTAAAGGCAGTCGTCGCGATTAGCCGGGCTTCTAATGGCGGAGCCTTGACCAATAGAGCCCGTAAAGAAGAGCTGAAAGACCTAGTTACGGCTTATAACCAGGACAAAAACCTTCATATCAACCGCCTCAGAGACTTGGAAAATCAGCTCTATCAGCTGGAATTTCAACAAGCCTTCCACCAAGAAGAAGGCCCCATGCTCTCTTTGCTGCGGGACTTTATCCGAGACTTCGCTCAGGCTTATCTGGAGCGAAAAATTCAAGAAAAGGCCTATGAATTTGGAGACATCAGTCATTTTGCCATTCAAATTTTAGAGCAATTTCCAGAGGTGAGACAAGCCTTTCAAGAGAGATATCATGAGGTCATGGTCGATGAGTACCAGGATACCAACCACACCCAAGAGCGGATGTTGGACTTGCTGTCAAATGACCACAATCGCTTTATGGTGGGGGATATCAAGCAATCCATTTACCGTTTCCGTCAGGCAGATCCACAGATTTTCAATGATAAATTTAAGGCTTATCAAGAAGAAGGGGCAAAAGGGCGCTTGATCCTCCTCAAGGAAAACTTCCGGAGTCATGTGGAAGTGTTGGATGCGACCAATGATGTCTTTCGCCATTTGATGGACGAAGAGGTAGGAGAGATTGACTACAATCAAACCCACTATCTAGTTGCAGGAAGCGACAAGCAGCGGATGGCCTTGCCACAACATCGGGCAGAATTTTTGCTCTATGATGGTAGCCAAGACCAGGAAGAAAAGGCCGAAGATGAGGAAGCTGCTTCTGGACTTGAGACGGTTTCCAAGGGAGAAATTCTTCTCGTTATCAAAGAAATTTTACGCCTCCATCGGGTGGAAAAAGTGCCTTTTAAAGAGATCACACTCTTGACCGCGACTCGAACGCGAAATGACGCGATTCTGGAAGCCTTTGACCAGTACCAGATTCCGATTGTAGCAGATAGCGGACAGGCGCATTATCTAGAGTCGCTGGAAGTGATGGTCATGTTGGATACCTTGCGGACCATTAACAATCCCTTGCATGATTATTCCTTAGTAGCTCTCATGAAATCACCCATGTTTGACTTTGATGAAGATGAATTGGCACGGATTTCCTTGCAGACCCTTTCAAAGCAAAAGCAAGTGGCCTTCTACCACAAGGTCCAGTTAGCCCTTGAAAAAACTGCAGAGCATGCAAATCTGATCGATGCCAAGCTCCTAGCTAAAATCGAGAACTTCATCAAGGTTTTATCTACTTGGCGGGCTGCTGCCAAGACCTCTTCGCTTTATGATTTGCTGTGGAAAATCTATGAAGATCGCTATTACTACGACTATGTTGGCGCCCTTCCAAATGGCGCCCAGCGCCAGGCCAACCTCTATGCCTTGACGCTTCGGGCCAATGATTACGAGAAGGCCAGCTTTAAGGGCTTGTCGCGCTTCATTGCCATGATCGATAAGGTGATCGAAAATGAACACGATTTGGCCAGCGTCCCTCTGGCGGCACCAAAAGATGCCGTTCAGCTCATGACCGTCCATAAGAGTAAGGGGCTGGAATTCAAGTATGTCTTTATTCTCAATATGGACAAGGCTTTTAACCGCAAGGATCAATCGGGACCGATCATTCTCAGCCGTCAAAAAGGGATTGGTTTTAAATATATTGCCAACCTGCCAGTTGAGACCGAAAATCCAGCTGCTCCAGAGTCCATTCGCCTGCAGATCGAAACGCCTTGCTACCAGGGCAATGTGGAAGAAACAAAATTAGCCACGATTTCAGAGCAGATGCGTCTTCTATATGTTGCTATGACACGGGCCGAGCTCAAGCTCTATCTGGTCGGAAAAGGCCGTGAGGACAAACTGCGCGATACCGATTGGGGGACCAGTCGCAATGGCAAATTGGATCCGGAAAAACGAAAAGAATGGACCTCATATCAGGACTGGCTCTTTGCTATTCAAGATGTGTTTACCAAGAATACCCTGGCCTATGACACGCGTTTTGTGACAGACGAAGACCTGACACCAGATCAGCTGGAACCGCTAGAGAAGGAGAAGGATTCCCGCCTGGATCAGCTCAAGGATGTCCGTCAGTCCGAGGATATTCGTCGGGCCTTGGATATCTTGGAAAATGTTAATCGGCTCAATCAGCTCTATGCTCCGGCCATTCATTTACCAAGTGTACGTACTCCTAGTCAGATCAAGAAATTCTACGAGCCGGTCATGGATGCCAATGGCGTTCAGATCATGGATGCAAAGACTGTGACGCCTGAGTTTGAGCTGCCAACTTTTGGTCAAGAAAAAGCCGTGACAGGAGCCCAAGTCGGTAGTGCTGTCCATGAACTCATGCAGCGCGTGCCTCTTGGAGAAGAAATCACGCTGGATACGCTGCATCAAGCCTTGGAGCAAGTCCAAGCAGAGCCAGCGGTCAAAGCCCGCATCAAGCTAGAGGCCATCCTCGCTTTCTATGAGACGCCTTTGGGGACCTTGCTTCAAAAAGAAGCCTCTCGAGTGCGGCGCGAAGCTCCCTTTGCCATGCTGAAGAAAGATCCAGCCAGTGGTGAGGACTTCGTCGTGCGGGGGATCTTGGATGGGTATATCGTTCTAGAAGATCGGATCCTGCTCTTTGACTACAAGACAGATCACTACAAGTTCCCTAGCCAATTGGTCGAACGCTACCGAGATCAGCTCGATCTCTATGCAGAAGCTCTTCGTCGTTCTTATGGCAAAGAGCAAGTAGAAAAATACCTCGTGCTTCTAGGTGGCCCCCATCTAGAAGTGGTGAAAGTGGAGTAAATCATGGCAATTGCACAGGAAAACATCGAACGGATCCAAAGAATGGAAGGTTATTTGAATGACTATGCCAAAACTTTGGAAGAAACCAAAAAAGCAGTGGATCAGCTAAGAGAGCATCAAGAAAGCTATATCCAACTGAGGGATTATTATAGTAGTCAAGCCTATTTTGATGATTTGGACTTTTCCAATCAAGCTGACTTTCCAGCAGATCTTCCTTGTGGTGTCTTGTCCGAAGATGCCGTCTATGATTTATTAGACGAGCATTTTCAGATGGGAGTCGAAATCTTGGAAATCGCAACGAAGATGATCAAAGAACGGTGAAATTTCAATCTAAAAGCTCCGGTTTCCCGGGGCTTTTAGATTGAAGACAAACGTCATCATAGAAACTTTCCTTAGGTGAGTACGGACGTCTGCGGATAAAGTCAAAATAGGAAGTTTGACGCAGAATCTTTCGATTCTAGGAGAACTTATCTTTTTGACACAATCCGCAGTCCGTGTTCAATTAGTTTTGAACCTCTTCGCTCTTTAATTTCTGGGCTCAGGCTAAAACAGTTCCCCGAACTGTTTTACTCTCAAAACTACCGAGTGCTAGAAACCATAGTGTTTCTAGCACTTTTCTCACGGCGGAAAGTTTCAGTATATGTTTGAATAAACATAATATATATCATTCTAATTCTTTTAGCATTACTTGTGTTAGCATATCGTGACAAACCCTACCAATAAGAGAAAATTTTCCAAAATGGACTTTTTCTTCAGCAAAAAAAGCTCCGGTTTTCCGGAGCTTTTTGAATGATTAGTGTGAGACACGGCGACGTGCTGCTTTTTTGCGGTTTTCTTCGATGAAAGCTGCTTTTTGTTCTTCTGGTTCGATTACTTTTTTCTTGAATGTGTAAACTGCACCTGCGACAGCAGCAACTGTACCAGCAACACCAGTAACAAAACCTTTACCAAATCCTTTAGCCATGAGAATTTCTCCTTTTCTGAACTTTAAATATTTATGTTATAATATATGGTAACGAAAAAACGTGAATTTTGCAAGGAAAAACGATGAAAACCAAGATAATTGTGATTGTGGGACCAACTGCTGTTGGGAAAACAGCTCTTGCGATCGATTTGGCGCAATCCCTCAATGGTGAGATTATCAGTGGCGATAGTCAACAAGTCTATCGCAAGCTGGATATTGGAACAGCCAAGGCGACACTAGAAGAGCAAGCTGCAGCTCCCCATCATTTGATCGATGTGCGGGAGGTGACCGAGTCTTACTCGGCTTTTGATTTTGTAAGAGAAGCTAAGACTGCGATTGAGGATATCACAGCTCGAGGCAAGCTTCCTATCATTGCAGGTGGGACGGGTCTTTACATCCAAAGTCTGCTTGAAGGTTATCATCTAGGTGGTGAAGTTCCTCATGAAGAGATTCTGTCCTATCGCGCCCAATTGGACTTGTTGTCGGACGAAGACTTGTACCAAAGGGTAGCGGAGCAAGGACTTGTGATTCCTCAGCTTAATCGCCGTCGGGCCATGCGGGCTCTTGAAATTGCGCATTTTGGGCAGGACCTCGCAAACGAAGAGACCGATTATGAACCCTATCTCATCTGTCTAGATGATGAACGGTCCTTGATCTATGAGCGCATCAATCGCCGAGTAGATCGCATGCTAGAGGAAGGCTTGCTGGATGAAGCCCGGTGGCTCTATGATGACCATCCGGAGGTTCAGGCAGCTAAAGGCATTGGTTACAAGGAACTCTTTCCTTACTTTAAGGGAGTGCAGAGCTTAGAGGAAGCTAGTGAGATCCTCAAGCGCAATACGCGTCGTTTTGCCAAACGCCAGCTGACTTGGTTTCGAAATCGAATGGAAGTGACCTTTTACGCCATTTCTGCCCCCCACTTCAAGGAGCAGGTTCTTGCAGATGTAAAGGAGTTTTTACAGCATGATTGAAACAGAAAAAAAACAAGAACGCATCCTTTTGGTCGGTGTGGAACTTCAAGGCATGGACAATTTTGACATGTCTATGGAGGAGTTGGCGAGCCTGGCTAAAACAGCCGGTGGAGATGTCCGGGGTTCCTATACACAAAAGCGGGAGAAATACGACACCAAGACCTTTGTCGGCTCAGGAAAACTAGAAGAAATCGCTCAAATGGTCGAAGCAGATGAGATTACGACCGTGGTGGTCAATAATCGCCTGACCCCCCGTCAAAATGTCAACTTAGAAGAAATCCTTGGGGTCAAGGTCATTGACCGGATGCAGCTGATTTTAGATATCTTTGCTATGCGGGCTAGGAGTCATGAAGGCAAGTTGCAGGTACACTTGGCCCAGCTCAAATACCTTTTGCCACGCCTTGTCGGTCAAGGAATCATGCTCAGCCGTCAAGCTGGGGGAATTGGTTCTCGTGGTCCAGGGGAAAGTCAGTTGGAGTTGAACCGCCGGAGCGTTCGCAATCAAATCACCGATATCGAGCGACAGCTCAAGGCAGTTGAAAAGAACCGGGAAACCCTTCGTGAAAAACGCTTGGAATCACCTGTCTTTAAGATTGGTTTGATCGGCTATACCAATGCAGGAAAGTCGACCATTATGAATCAAATGACTAGTAAGAGCCAGTATGAAGCCGATGAACTCTTTGCGACTTTGGATGCCACAACCAAGAGCATCCACCTAACAGGCAATCTGCAAGTGACCCTGACCGATACGGTTGGCTTTATTCAGGACTTGCCGACAGAGTTGGTTTCGAGCTTTAAGTCGACCCTGGAAGAAAGTAAGAATGTAGACCTCCTGGTCCATGTCATAGATGCTTCTGACCCCAATCATGAAGAGCATGAAAAGACCGTGCTTTCGATCATGAAGGACCTGGATATGCTGGAGATTCCTCGCTTGACCCTTTACAACAAAGCAGATAAAGTAGCAGACTTTACCCCAACCCAGACACCTTTTAGCTTGATTTCAGCGCGCTCTGAGACAGCCCGTGAAGATCTCCAGGCTTTGCTTCTAGAAAAACTGAGAGAGCTCTTTGTTCCCTTTACCATTCGCGTTCCCTTTTCAAAATCTTATCGGACACATGATCTAGAAACAGTAGCGATCATTGACCAGCGCGAATTTGAAGAAGACGTAGAGGTCATTCAAGGCTATATTGCAGAGAAAAATAAGTGGAAGTTGGAAGAATTTTATGACGGATTACGTTGATTTAGCAATAAAATATGGAGGCTATACCAGCCTCGATCGGGTCTACCTGACCAATCTTTTAAGCACGATCCCTGAGGAATTGCGTCTCCGTGTGATTACGCCTCCCCCAAGTGTGATCAACGCTTATTTCGCTGAGCTCTATCAAAAGAAGAGCCCCAAGGAGGCCATGGATTATTTCTTCGACTTGAGCCGGGCATTTGACTTATTCACAGTTCAGCAAAGCTTTGATGAACGAAAGCCCTTTATTCGCCTCAACTTATCTGGGAAGTCTTATGGCTTGGCTTACGTAAATGAAGAGCTAGCCTGTGTCTTTGCTGAACATCCAGCAGAGGATATCACCTCTTCGATTTTATTCGAAATTGCAGAGATCTTTCCACATTGTTTGGTCTTTGAAAAAGATGGCAAGATCTGCTTGCAAGAGGCTGAACCAGAAGGGGTCACTAAAACAGAAGCCCTCTCAGCCCTAACTGACTTGATGAGCTTGGAAGATGGACGCTTGAAACTGTCAGGATATAACCAAGAAGAGCTTCTCGAGCTAGCGCAAGCCTACCCAGGCAACCTTTCGTTCCGTTCAGAGAACCGGACGGCCATGATTTATATAGATAGAAAGTAGACAATGGACATTCAATTTTTAGGAACGGGAGCTGGGCAACCCTCAAAAGCCCGTAATGTATCGAGCTTAGCCCTCAAATTGCTGGACGAGATCAATGAAGTCTGGCTCTTTGATTGTGGCGAAGCGACACAGAATCAAATTTTAGAAACGACCATTCGTCCGCGAAAGGTTAGCAAGATCTTTATCACTCACCTACACGGAGACCATATTTTTGGTTTGCCAGGTTTCCTCTCTAGTCGGGCCTTTCAGGCCAATGAAGAGCAGACGGATCTGGATATCTATGGACCAGTAGGAATCAAATCCTTTGTGATGACTAGTCTTCGCGTATCAGGCTCTCGCCTGCCTTACCGCATCCATTTTCATGAATTCGATGAACATTCTCTGGGTAAGATTTTAGAAACCGATAAATTCACGGTTTATGCGGAAGTTTTGGACCACACCATTTTCTGTGTCGGTTATCGGATCATGCAGAAGGACCTCGAAGGAACACTCGACGCAGATAAGCTCAAGGCAGCGGGCGTTCCATTTGGACCGCTCTTTGGTCAGGTTAAAAATGGACAAGATGTCACCCTGGAAGATGGCACCAAGATCATTGCTGCTGATTATATTTCAGCTCCTCGACCTGGTAAGATTATCACGATCCTTGGAGATACCAGAAAGACGGATGCCAGTGTCCGCCTTGGAGTCAATGCAGATGTCCTCGTCCATGAGTCCACCTATGGTAAGGGCGATGAGAAGATTGCTAAGAAACACGGTCACTCGACCAATATGCAGGCAGCAGAAGTAGCGCGTGAAGCTGGAGCGAAGCGCCTTCTTCTCAACCACATCAGTGCTCGCTTCTTATCAAAAGACATCAGCCAATTGCGCAAGGATGCATCCAGCATTTTTGAAAATGTCTATGTCGTCAAAGATTTGGAAGAAGTGGAGATCTAAGATGCGAACCATTCTCATAACAGGAGCAAGTGGAGGCTTGGCCCAAGAAATGGTCAAGCTCCTCCCTGAAGATCGGCTGATTCTCCTAGGCAGAAATCAAGAAAAACTGGAACAACTCTATGCTAGTCATCCTCAAGCTGAATGCATTGGGATCGATATCACTGATTCCTCAGCCGTCCAAGATTTGGTAGAAGAGCTCTATCAGCGCTATGGGCAGATCGATATCTTGGTCAACAATGCAGGCTATGGGATTTTTGAGGCCTTTGATCGCATTTCTGACCAGCAGGTGCAGGAGATGTTTGAGGTCAATACCTTTGCCCTCATGCAGTTTTCACGCTTGATGGGTGCGCACATGAAGGAAGCAGGCAAGGGGCACATTGTCAATATCGTCAGCATGGCGGGTCTCGTCGCAACAGCCAAATCCAGCCTTTATTCGGCGACCAAGTTTGCGGCCATTGGCTTCTCCAATGCTCTGCGTTTGGAACTCATTCCCTTTGGTGTCCATGTGACGACGGTCAATCCAGGCCCTATTCGGACCACTTTCTTTGATCAGGCAGACCCCGATGGAAGCTATGTCAAAGCTGTGGACCGCTACATTTTGGAACCCGACTTTGTAGCCAAGAAGATCGTGAAGAACTTTGGAAAAGCAAAACGCGAGCTCAATCTTCCTTGGCTCTTGAACCTGACCCACAAGCTCTATACCCTTTTCCCTCGCATCTCGGACAAGCTAGCCAGCAAGATGTTCAATTTCAAATAGGAGGAACCAGATGGCCGCAAATATTCAAGCTTATTTAGAAAACCTCCGGCAACCCTGGGGACAGATCTATTATGATATCCTTTTTGAACAATTGAAGGACATCAAGGGAAAACGGGTGCTTGATTTCGGGAGTGGTTTTGGCCTTGTAGCCAATCACTTAGCGAAAGAAAATCAAGTCCTTGCTGTGGAACCAAACGAGGAAATGGTGGCCTTGCGGGCCCAGGACCATCCCTACCAGCAACTCGTTGGGAGTCTGGACCAGTTGGCAAGTCTTGAAGAGGCCAGTTTTGATGTCATTCTCTGCCACAATGTCTTGGAGTATGTGGAGGATCGCAAGGATGTTCTCAAGGAATTCACCCGTCTCTTGAAACCAGGAGGCCTGCTCTCTATCGTTAAGCACAATGAGGTTGGCCGCGTCCTGCAGACAGTCGTCTTTGAAAATGATACTCAAAAGGCTCTTGATCTCCTAGCAGGTCAAGACCTGGAAACCCACTCCATGGGTTTGGCCCAGGCCTATGATCTCGGTGCAGCAGTAGAAGACTTAGCCCTTGAAGTTCAGGATTACCAAGGGATCCGAGTCTTTTATGCCTTGCAGGACAATCGCTTCAAGGGCCAAGAAGGCTGGCGAGAGTCTATGCTCAAGATGGAGCTGGCCGTTTGCCAAGAGTCACCTTACCGGGATATCGCCTTCTTCCAGCACTATAGGTTAAAAAGGAGTTAAGATGTTAGATTATAAAAAAGAAATTCCAGCGATGACAGACCTACTCGCACTCTACAGCTCGGTCGGATGGACCAATTATACCAACAACCCAACTATGCTGGAACAAGCTGTCAAAGCCAGTCTCTGGCAGTTGGCAGTCTATGATGAGAAAGAGCTCGTCGCCTACATTCGCTTGGTAGGTGATGGCTACTCGGTTATTTTTGTGCAGGACCTTTTGGTAAGACCAGATTACCAGCGTCAAGGTATCGGAAGGAGACTCTTAACAGAGGCTTTAGCGACCTTCCCTACTGTCTATCAACGGCTCCTTGCCACTGAACGTAGCGAGAAAAATCTAGCCTTTTACCAATCCCTGGGCTTTGTTGAACTTTCAGAGCAAGCCTGTACAGGGATGATTTATATGAAATAAGAGAGTGGGATAGAAATCGGTAATTCGTTAGAATTCGATTTCGTCGTCCCACCTCCGCACAGTTGAGTAGGGCTGTAAAAGCTGATGAAATCAGCGTAGTAGAGCCCACT
>JAGZKI010000047.1 GCA_018365265.1 Streptococcus parasanguinis
TCATCCTGAGCCAGGATCAAACTCTCATTAAAATAATTGTTTGTCTTAAACTCATTCTGTCACTGACAGATTTATTGTTTTTTTATTGTTCAGTTACTACAACTTTCATTGTAGTGCCCTGCACATTGGTTCGTCTTGTTCAGTTTTCAAAGGTCTTTGTCGCTCTCGCGCGACAACTATATTAGTATATCATGACCTTACCTTACTGTCAATACTTTTTTAAAACTTTTTTTGTTTTTTTGAAAGTTTTTTTACTTATATAAAAAATCAGGAGCATGAATGCTCCTGATTCCTCTATAATTTAATTGATGTTTTCAATCTCTTTTTGATCTCTATTCTTTTACTTCCAATAGACCGATGTCTCCATCTTCTCTACGGTAGATCACATTTGTTGTGTTGTCTTCTGCATCACGATAAATGAAGAAGTCGTGTGCTAATAGATCCATTTGAAGGATCGCTTCATCTAAATCCATTGGCTCTAGATCAATTGTTTTTGAGCGAACAACTTTTTCTGTGGTTGCTGCTTCTTCTACAACTGCATCGGTAAACAATTTACCTGCACCAGATTTAACACGATTTTTCTTTTCGATTTTTGTTTTATTCTTACGAATTTGACGTTCAATTTTATCTACAACCAGATCAATTGAACCGTACATATCTTGAGAGACATCTTCTGCACGCAGTGTAATAGATCCAAGTGGAATGGTTACTTCTACTTTTGCGGTTTTTTCACGGTAAACTTTTAAGTTTACTCGAGCGTCCAGCTCTTGATCTGCCTGAAAATATTTTTCAATCTTTTCGAGTTTAGAAACGACATAGTCGCGAATGGCTTCTGTTACTTCTAGGTTTTCACCACGGATACTATATTTAATCATATTAGTACCTACTTTCTAAACATTATGTTTTTATTTATATGTATATTATAACGCTTTCATAAAGTTTTTGCAAATCTTTTTTTACCTTGCGATTGAAAATGTCTTTATTTCTTTCACACCTTTTTCAATTAGTAGGCGCTTCATTAATTCGATTGTTTTGCCCGTTGTGTAGATATCATCAAAGATAAGATATTTCTGCTTTTTTGAAACTTCTTCTTTTAATTGAAAGTGTTGAGAGGTTTTTAATCTTTCTTCTCTTGTTTTTTTTGATTGGGCTAAGCTGTCTTCTTTTTGGAAGAGACTGCTGTACTTTATTTCTGCAAAATCTAATATAGTCGAAACCTGATTAAATCCTCTCTCCTGCTTTTTTTCATGGCTGATTGGAGTCGGTATTATCGTATAGCTTTTATACTTTTTCAAGGCTTTTTTGATGTCACATGCAAATACCATTCCTAATAAACGATCTCCTTCAAATTTATATCGCTTGAAATAGTCCTTCATTGCTGCATTATATCTATATAATGCTTCATGTTCGACCATATTCCCCTTTTGTATCCAGTATTCGCAATCTTTACATACTTTCTCCTCCTTATCTTTATAACATCTAGGACAATGGATTTCGTCAATTTGTTCGAAGTCTTCTTTGCATTCTTTACAAATCCATTCTTCTTGTTTATTCATAAAAATAAGGTCTGTGAAATGTTCACCAGTTTTCAACTCTTTAGTACAAAGCAGACATTCTTTCAAAATCCAGCCTCCTGATTCATTTCCTTTATTTCTTTAATCGCTTTCTTCATTTCTCGTGTTATGCCATCTGATAGATAAAGTAGTTCACCTATTGGTCTTTCTTTACTTCGACCGACTCTCCCTGAAATTTGTACGAGGGCACTTTTAGTAAATAATTTGTGATTACTTTCTAAAACAAAGACATCTACAAACGGAAAAGTCACTCCTCTTTCTAGAATGGTTGTCGAGACTAGCATGGTTAAGGCTCTGTTTCTAAACTCTTCTACTATTCTTAGGCGGTCTGTTGTCTGTGAGGATACAAAACCTACTGTTTCTTTTGGAAAGTATTTTTTTAAGTTCCCAGTAAATTGTTGTCCTAATTCTATTTCAGATACAAAGATTAACAATGGGTAGTGAGTCTGTCTTTGTTTCTTGATCAGTTGCAATAGTTCGTAAGGGATTCTTCCTTTTTCTATTTTTTCTCTAATTTTCGGCACCCATTTTATTTCAGGGACCACTAGTGGGTTCCCATGAAATCTTCTTGGAAGGCTATAACGAATGATTTCTTTTTTCTTGACCTTTTTATCTAACTCATCTGTAGAGGTTGCTGTCAAATATAGGGTATTCCCCTCTTTTTTTATTGCATTCTGAGCTGCTTTATATAAGATTGGATTGTCCACATAGGGAAAAGCATCTACCTCATCTATAATAAGGAGATCAAAGGCCTGATAAAACTTTAGCAATTGGTGGGTTGTAGCGATCACTAAAGGCGTTCTAAAATAGGGCTCTGATTCTCCATGAAGCAAAGAGATGGGGCAGGAAAAATCTTTCTTCATCCTTCCGTACAATTCTATACAGACATCGATTCTTGGGGTGGCAATACAGGCTGCTTTTCCTGCCTTGATCGCTGTTGCTACAACCTGGTACATCATTTCCGTTTTCCCAGCGCCTGTCACAGCATGTACCAAGGCATGTTTTCCTGCTTTAACTGCTTGGATAAGCCCTTCAGATACCTCTTGTTGATAGGAAGTCAAGGTTCCTTTCCAGTTTAGCACCTCTTGTCCTTCAAAGTTTTGCTGTGCAATAGCATAAAGTTTTTGATCACTCCGGATCCTTCCCAATTGGATACAGGCTCTACAATACAGTACCTCCTCACTCAATTTCCACAGTTTTTGATCAATCAAACTGCCACATCGAAAGCATTGGTACCTTCCATTTTGTTTTTCTATAGCTGGAAGTTCTTGGGCAATTTCTTTCAGATCATTTGTCATTTGACTCTCCGTTAAGAGTCTTCCATAAGAATCTTCTATCTTCATACTTATTAATTCGCAAAAGTTGGAGAAAATCATTCTTTTTTTGTAAAATAAGAGTATGGAATATGTTACATTTAAAGAGAACGGTACTGTTCAAGAAGAAATCAAAAAATCAAAATTCATTTGTCATGTCAAGCGAGTCTTCTCTGAAGAGGAAGCTAGAGATTTTATCAATGCCATCAAGAAGGAACACTATAAGGCTACGCATAACTGCTCTGCTTTCATCATTGGAGAACAAAGTGATATCAAACGGACCAGTGACGATGGAGAGCCTAGTGGAACAGCTGGGGTACCGATGTTAGGAGTTTTGGAGAATCATCGCATCACTAATAGTTGTGTCGTGGTTACTCGCTATTTCGGAGGTATTAAATTAGGTGCTGGCGGTCTGATTCGTGCTTATGCTGGAAGTGTGGCACAAGCAGTTCGAGAAATTGGACTGGTAGAAATCAAAGAGCAAGTGGTTCTTGGGATCACACTTTCTTATTCCCAATACCAAGAATTTGCTAATTTCTTAAAAGACCATCAATTGGCAGAACAAGATCCGATGTTCACAGATCAGGTGATGACAACCATTTTTGTGGATAAAGAAAACACAAACTCTATCACAGCGGCTTTAGTCGAATTTTACAATGGCAAAGTCATTATTGAGGACCAAGGAATTCGTGAGGTTGAAGTACCCCTGCTTTCTGTAGAAAAATAATTAACAATACTATCGGCAACGATAGTTTTTTTTTATCACACCCATAAAATTTCTATATTTTACATTCTTCTCACAAGGGACTATACTTGTTAGTATTAAGAAAACCTAGAACTGAGGTATATTATGGCTATTTATGAAAATATTACAGAATTGATTGGGAACACTCCGATTGTCAAATTGAACCGTCTTGTTCCTGAAGGAGCTGCAGATGTCTATGTCAAACTCGAAGCTTTCAACCCTGGATCATCAGTTAAAGACCGGATTGCTTTGAGCATGATTGAAAAAGCTGAAGCGGATGGCTTGATCAAACCAGGTGATACCATTGTCGAAGCAACTAGTGGGAACACAGGGATTGGCTTGTCATGGGTTGGCGCAGCTAAAGGCTACAAAGTTGTGATTGTCATGCCTGAAACCATGAGTGTGGAACGTCGTAAAATCATCCAAGCCTACGGAGCTGAACTCGTTTTGACTCCTGGAAGTGAAGGAATGAAAGGCGCTATCGCTAAAGCTGAAGCAATCGCTGCAGAAAGAAATGGCTTCCTTCCTCTTCAATTTGAAAACCCTGCTAACCCAGAGGTACATGAAAGAACAACAGGACAAGAAATCATTGATGCCTTTGGAAAAGATGGTTTAGATGCTTTTGTCGCAGGTGTTGGTACTGGTGGTACTGTTTCTGGTATTTCTCATACTTTGAAAAAGAATAATCCTGCTGTCAAAGTCTATGCCGTTGAGGCCAATGAATCTGCAGTCCTTTCTGGCGAAAAACCTGGACCACATAAAATCCAAGGGATTTCAGCTGGTTTTATCCCAAATACTTTAGACACTAATGCATATGATGGTGTTCGTCGCGTATCTTCAGAAGAAGCTTTCGAACTTGCACGCGCTATCGGTGGAGCTGAAGGATTCTTAGTCGGTATCTCAAGCGCAGCTGCTATCTATGCTGCTATTGAAGTCGCAAAAGAATTGGGAAGCGGTAAAAAAGTTCTTGCTCTTGCACCAGATAATGGAGAACGATACCTTTCTACTACCCTTTACGAATTTGAATAATTCTCTATATCAAAAAAACTTCGATAGGTTTCATCAACCTATCGAAGTTTTTATTTTTTCTCTTGTTTGCTAAAGAATACCTTTCCTTCTTTGACCCAGATCGGCATCTGTTGAGCTAAGGGCGCAAAACCACTCTTGTGGCGGTCATTTGAAAAACGATGGTGTCGAATACTTCGTTGTGGTGTTTCTTCTAGTGTTCTCAGAGAGAGGCTAGCTTTCTTAGAATATTCATCAACATCGATGACTTGGACAAAGACTTTTTCTCCAATTGAAAGAATATCATGAATATTACTTACATAACCACTTCGAATCTCTGAGATATGAATCAAGCCCGTGACACCCGACTCTAGTTCGACAAAGGCACCATAAGGTTGAATGCCTGTAATGGTCCCTTCTAACTTATCTCCAATTTTCATATTAGTCCTCAATCTCGATGGTTTCAATCACGACATCTTCTACTGGCTTATCCATCATCCCGGTCTCAACAGCCGCGATCTCATCCAACACAGCAAAAGAAGCTTCATCCATCAATTGTCCAAAAACGGTATGGCGTTGATCTAGGTGAGGAGTTCCTCCTTCTGTCGTATAGATTTCAGCAATTTCTTCAGGCCAGCCACCGCGGACCAATTCCTTTTTCGAATATGGGAGATGTTGATTTTGTACAATAAAGAATTGGCTACCATTTGTGTTTGGTCCAGCATTTGCCATCGAAAGGGCTCCGCGAATATTGTACAGTTCTTTTGAAAATTCGTCTTCGAAGCTCTCCCCATAGATGGATTCACCACCCATACCTGTACCAGTAGGATCTCCCCCTTGGATCATAAAATCTTTAATAATCCGATGGAAAATGACACCATCATAATAGCCAGACTTAGCAAGAGCTACAAAGTTTGCAACTGTTTTTGGCGCTTGATCCGGGAACAATTGAATGTTCATCTTGCCGTGATTGGTTTTGATCACAGCGACAGGACCGTGAGCCATAGCAAGTTCTAACTGTGGTAACGTCAATTCTTTTTCAACCATATTTAACTCCTCTAAGGCATAGAATATGCCTTCTTCTTCTAAATTCTTAGTGATATAATCAGCTTTTTCTTGTAACTCTGGGGCAGATATTCCCATTGCGATACTAATTCCAGCGTAATCAAACAGTTCTAGATCATTTAATCCATCCCCAAATACTAAAACATTCTCTGGCTTCAAGCCCAAATGATTTACAAGATGAGAAACTCCTGAAGCTTTTGAAGCTTCAAAACGAACAACATCTGACGAATGGGGATGCCACGAAACTAGGCGCAAGTCCTCTTGCAAAGAAGGGGGCAACTCTAGCTCACTATCCTGTTCATCAAAGGTCCACATTTGGAAAATAGGTTCTTTCAAATGCAGATCTGGATCTACGGGTAAGTTGGGATAAATGATGTCAATAGCATCACTGATCAAGGGTGTCCGATTAGACAGGGCAGCTTGATGACTAGCCACTAACCCATAATCAATCTCAGATTCTTTGGCCCAATCTACAAAAGAAGAAACAATTGCTTCATTGATTGGTGATTGGTAGATCACAGTTCCTTTTGTATCTTCTATATAGGCACCGTTTAAGGTTACAAGAAAATCAGGCTTTAAGTCCATAATTTCAGGAACAACCCCAAAAATCCCTCTGCCGGTTGCAATCCCTGTTCGGATTCCTTTTTCTTTCAACTGATGAAAGACTTCTTTGACAGATTCTGGGATCAATCCAGTTTCTTTTGCACGTAATGTATCATCAATATCAAAAAAGACGATTCTAACTTTTTTGGCTTTATAACGTAATTTTGCGTCCACTTGTCTCCCCCTTATGATCACGCTCTATTATAGCATGTTTCCTTTTAAAAATCTTCTTGATTCACCAGATGGTGTCGAAAGGCATAGACGACTGCTTGCGTCCGATCACTGACTTCTAATTTCGATAAGATGTTGGAGACATGGGTCTTCACTGTTTTTAAAGAAATGAAGAGTTCATCTGCTATTCGTTGATTTTCATATCCTTTCGTCAATAAAGCCAGAATATCTCGTTCTCTAGCTGTCAAATCATCATGCAATTCAGCATGGTTCTTTCGTGACTCAACTTTTTGACTAACTTCTGTCTCAATTGCAAATTCTCCCTTTGCAACCTTTCTGACAGCCTGTAAGATCTCAGTTGCTGACGAGGTCTTTAAAATATACCCTTTTGCACCGGCATCTAAGACAGGGTAAATCTTTTCGTTATCTAAATAAGACGTCAAAATGACAATTTTAGCTTCCGGCCACTCTTTTAGGATGGCTAGAGTCGCATCGATTCCATTTAGCTCTGGCATCACAATATCCATGATGATGACGTCTGGTCTTTCTTTCAGCGCCAACTCCACCCCTTCATGCCCATTTTGTGCCTCTAAGACTTGCTCAATATCGGTTTGCATGGACAAAAAGCTTTTCAATCCCAATCGGACCATTTCATGATCATCTACTAATAATACTTTCATACAGTTTCCTTTTCATTTTTATCTTTTACAAGGAGGGGAACGCGAATATCTACAGCCACTCCCTTTTGAGGACTTGTTCTTATTTTAATGGTTCCCGCCATGTCTTCTACACGTTCTTGAATATTTTTCAACCCATAACTCAATCGTTCCAATTTTTCCTGCTCAAAGCCGATTCCATCATCTACCATCCGTAAATGAAGTTGTTTTCCTTCCTGATGCAAAAAGACATCCATTTGTTGAGCTCTAGCGTGTTTCAAGGTATTGCTGACAATTTCTTGGACGATTCGAAATAGATGTTCTTCCATTTCTTTTGGAATGCTCACGTCATTATAATGGAAGACAACTGTTAGGTTACTCTTTTCCTTCAATTCTCTAAAAATCATCTCCATACCTTCTACCAAACTTTTTCCTTCCAATTCTGTAGGACGAAGATGTAGGAGCAAGACGCGTAAATCATTTTGGGCTGTACCCAGAATATCTGATACACCATTAAGTTGCTGCTGGATCTGACTTTTCTCTAACTCAAGGGCCTGGGCTGCCACTCCAGATAAAATCATATTGGCTGCAAACAATTCTTGACTAACCGTGTCATGTAGATCACGCGCAATTCTCTTACGCTCGATTTCCACAATTTCTTCCTCATTTCGCATCACACGATTTTCACTTTTTTGTAAATTTTCTTCTAGTCGAAGCAATTTGCTGTCCAATAAATCTAACTGTTGATTCAATTCTTTGGGGGCAATTTCTTTTCTCTGTGAAGCAGTCAGGATAGATTCTACCTTTTGTTGTACTGCATGAACCGTTACAAATTGCGTGATTTTAATAATTAAGACAACCAAAGCCGTCAATGCAAGCGTCAGACTAAAAACCAAAAATAGGAATGACTGAAGCAAGGAAAGATCTGAAAGAAGTTTGCCCCACTGAAAACCAACAAAATGGAAAATGGTATGACAAATGACCGCAACCACCATTAGGGAATAGAAATACAATAGGAGATAGTCTAATTTCTTCATGCGCGAATCACCTCAACATCCCCAACAATACCAACTAACACAATTTTTACAGAACGGTGCGATCTCCGATAATGTGCCGTTTCAATATCTATGGTTTCATTTCTCATTTTACGGACAGGAAGATCCAAAAACTTCAGATCTCCATACAGAGTGTTAATTTGTAAATGCAACTCCAAATCAATCGGTAAGATAATTTTTGTATTTCCAAACCCTTTCCGAATGATCACTACATTGTCCCAATTGCAAATGGCTACCTCCTCTAAATGGAGGGTGTCATTCCCAAAAACTCGGATCACATTCAGATCTCGATACCCTCGACTTTGCTTTGAAAAATGTTGTAAATCACCAATCCATCGAGTTTTTTCCTGACGAATTTTCGTATCCTCTTCAACATCAAACACAACGGCTTCATTTTCCTTATACATATAAGGGTAGGCGATCAATAAACCATAAACCACCGCAAATAAAATGGCTGCAATCACAAAAGGATTCAGCATCACGATAAAAAACAATAGCACACTCAGCGCGATTAATAGAAAATTCGCTTTTTGTTTGCCAAAATAGTAATACAAAAGGAGCAAAAAGAGAACCATCAAGACAACAAATCTGGAAAAATCGATTGATAAAATGGTGATCGCTGCTAATGTTAACAAAACGGCTTCAACGAAAATAAAAATTTGTATTTTCCACATAGTCTACCTCATCTTTTCCTATTTTATCAAATTTTTCCTCATTTGACTTCCGTCTGTGGTTGGATAAACGCATACAATCAAAAAGACTCAGAAATCCATCTGAGTCTTAGACTGATTTATGAATCTCCACCAGTTGCACTACTGCTAGAACTTTCTGTATCTGATCGTTCAGCAGAAGATGAACTAGATGTATCTGAACTTGATGATGCTTTCGTACTTGAAGAAGCTGTCACTTTAGGCTCATATACAGTCAAAACAATTCGTGTTCGGTTAATATCCACCGTACTCGAAACTTCTGGAGTTTGACTCACAACTTGACCTGGTAAGACTTCTACTCCAGCAGGAAGATGCGATGTGGTCTTCCGTTCAATATTTGCTTCCTTCACCCCGTATATCTGAACGAGATTAGAGACAGCAAACTCATAATCAGAACCTACATAATTTTGTAACTCGATGGAATTACTTTCCTTAGATACTTTCAGAACAACCTTTGTATTAGAAGTCAAATCATATTTTTGACCAGCGGTAGGAGATTGCTCAATAACGATTCCTGGTTTCACTTCATTAGTCTCGACTTCTTCAATCGAAATAAACTTGCTAGAAAGCTTATAGTTGGTTTTCAGATCATTTTCTGCATTTTCTCTAGACATACCAGTATAGTCTCGCATTTCAAAGGTACTTGGTCCTTTCGAGACAACCAAATCAATCTTGCCGTTTTCCTTTTTCTGAGCTCCAGCATTTGGATTGGTACGGATCACATAGCCCTCAAGTACAGAATCACTGTATTCTTCTTTTTCGTCTCCAACTTGAAGATCCTGATCTTCAATGATAGCCCGAGCTTCTGCAACAGTTTTTCCAGAAACATCCGGAACGGTTTTATTGGCTGGGCTCATATACAACAAGAAGGTAAAGGCTGCAAGAACTAGGGCAATCGCAACAAACAAGACCTTGTAGCGCGCCCGTAAGCGTCTTCTTGGCTTTTTGCTTGGGGCCATTGTCTGTTGGTTAGATAATGGTCGATTAGGATCTACCGAACTGATTTCATTGCGTACCTCAGAGATTGGAACAGGAGCCGTCTTTGGAGTTGGACTTACTTTTGGAAGAGTTTTTGTATCAGCTTTCGCTTGGTCTTCAAAAATCAGTTTTTTCTCATTTCTTCTCTCATAGGACAAACAACTTGAAAGATCCACATACATCTCTGCCACTGACTTATAGCGATCCGTCAGTTTTTTAGCTGTCGCTTTGATCACCACATTTTCTAGAGCTTGTGGAACATTCTTATTTTCCTCACGAATAGATGGGAGAGGCTTTTGAAAATGCTGCAAAGCAATTGTGACTGCACTGTCCCCATCATAAGGAATGTGCCCGGTTAACATCTCATAGAAAATGATCCCCATAGCGTAGATGTCACTTTGAACCGTTGCTTTTGATCCGCGCGCCTGCTCAGGGGACAAATAATGAACCGACCCCAACATCGAGTTGGTCTGGGTCAAGCTAGTCTCTGCAAAGGCCACTGCAATCCCAAAGTCTGAAACTTTTGCTGTTCCATCTGGTGTCAAGAGGACATTCTGTGGTTTTAAATCTCTATGGATAATGCCACGCGTATGGGCAAGGCGCATAGCTAGAAGGATCTGCCCCATCAAACGAACAGCTTCTTCATTTGATAAAGGAGCATTTTCTTTGATATAGCGTTTCAAGTCTAAACCTGCAACATATTCCATTGCAAGGTATTGTTGTCCTTCTTCTTCGCCAATGTCTGTAATCCGAACGATATTTGGATGGTCCAGCTCTGCCATCGCCTTTGCTTCACGCTGAAAACGCGCAACCGCAATGGGATCCGTCTGGTAATTCGTACGCAGTACCTTGACTGCAACTTCTTCCCCATCTAAAATCAAATCACGCGCAAGATAAACATCTGCCATCCCGCCGCGTCCAATTTGTTGGATGATTTTATATCGCCCGGCAAAAATTTTGCCGATTTGAATCATGCTGCGTCCTCCTCAGTAAAGTGGAGCAGTACAACAGTGATATTATCCAAGCCTCCAGCATTATTGGCAAAACGAATCAAGGTTTGAGCTTTTTCTTCCAGTGAAACATCACTCAAGACAATATCTCTGATTTCATCTGGGCCAATCATATTGGTTAAACCGTCACTATTGATCAAAATATAATCATCTGCTTCAACCGTCACCAAACCATAATCCGGCTCTAACTCATCTTTTTGGCCAATGGACTGAGTGATGATGTTACGTTGAGGATGATGGGCTGCTTCTTCCTCTGTAATTTGACCTGCTCGCAAAAGAGCATTTACAAGAGAATGGTCACTGGTCAACTGCTGGTATTTGCCCTGACGAATGAGGCCAATCCGCGAATCTCCAACATGGGCATAAATCACTTGCCCTTCTACAAAAGCCAAGGCTTCCAATGTCGTTCCCATTCCTTTGTGCTCATCATCTTGCCCAGCTAAATGGATCCGACGGTTCACAGCTTCTAAATGTTCTGCAAACCATTCCCGTACTTGATTAACCGTCTCGATCTCAGAAGAAACCCAAGCCGCACCTAGGTCTGTGACTGCCATTTCACTAGCAATATTTCCGGCACGGTGTCCTCCCATACCATCAGCAAGTAAAACCATAGATTTTCCTGCCTTGTTTTTATATTGATTTGCATAGTCTTGGTTATTTGTCCGTCTTTGACCTACATCGGTTAAGATCGTAATATCCATACTGTCAGTTTCCTCCTGATATTATGAGATTCTCTTAAAACGACTGATAAAGAAGCCGTCGCTTCCATATAATTCGGGTGTAATAAGAATACAATCATTTTTAAGAATATCTTTTCTTTCGTGATCCAATGGGACTTGTTCGAAATTTGGATGGTCTTTCAAAAATTGGTCCACTACTTCAAAATTCTCTTTGCCCATAATTGTACACGTACTGTACACTATTATACCACCTTTACGCACACTTTGACAAACACTATCCAGAATGGCCAATTGAATAGCTTGTAAAGATACAAAATCTGCACTCTCTTTATTGTACTTGATATCAGGCTTTCTCCGTATCAAACCAATCCCTGAACAAGGCGCATCCACCAAAATTTTATCGAAAGCATCAGGTCCAAATGTTTCAAAGACTTTTGTCGCATCTAACTTCTTTGTCAAAATTTTGTCCGCAACATGGAGCCGATTAGCATTTTCTTGAATCAATTTGAGCTTATGGTCATAGAGATCCAAGGCTGTGACTTTCCCAGTTGTGAGATAAGAAGCCAGGTGAGTCGTCTTTCCACCTGGCGCCGCACAGGCATCTAAAACCCACTCATCTCCTTGCAAATCCAAAGCCGGTGCCACCAATTGGCTGGACTCGTCTTGAATAGTAATGCGTCCTTCTTTAAACAAGGAGTGTCCTGCAAAATATCCCTGTTCTTTCACGAGAGCGGACGGAGCAAGTAGAGAGGAGGTTGCTTCGAGCAGCTGAGCCAACTCTTCTTTTTCGTCTAGATCAATCACACGAATACTGGATTTATTACGCTGATAGAGACTCTTAAAAATAGCGCAAGCACGTTGTTCACCGTATTCTTCGATCAATGCTTTGACCAACCATACAGGTAGGGAATACTCCACCGAATAACGTTTGTTCTTTCGCTTGATCGTATCAACAGCTGGTAGCCCCTCGCGGAGAAGCTTTCTAAGAATAGCATTAACAAACTTCTCACTGCCTTCTTTACGACTTTTTGCTATCCGGACAGCTTCATTAACGATGGCATGATCAGGAATGCGGTCTAAATAAACAAGTTGATACAAACTCATCATCAAAAGATAATAGAGCCAAGGATCTAATTTCGTCCGGTCTTCAATTACGTGGGCGAGATACCACTCGAGCGTTATCTTCCGTGCTACAGTACCGTATACAACTTCCGTAACAAAGCTTCTATCTTTATCTGAAAGTTGAGAGTGTTCTAGCGCTTGATTTAGGGCAATATTAGAATAAGCTCCCTGCTCAAAAACCTCTTCTAGCACTCGAACGATCTGTTCACGCGCATTCATTTGTTTAATTTCCAAAGTGATCTCCTACTTTCAATTGACGGCCAGCGCCATTCAAAAAGTCTGTGATGGACATTTTTGGTTTTCCTGCCGGCTGCACAACTTTGAGTGACAGCGCGCCTTCTCCTGCAGCGACCACCAACTCTTTTTTGGTCAAAGCAATCACTTCTCCTGGATTTCCATTTCCTTCGTATAGCTCTGCTTCATAAACTTTAAAGCGTTGACCATTTAATAACGTATGAGCGACCGGCCAAGGATTCATCCCCCGAATCTGGTTAAAGACTTGGCGATTGGTTTTTGTCCAGTCCAAAACCTCTTCTTCCGGTAAAATATTCGGTGAAAATGTGACCAAACTTGGATCTTGTGGATTTGGCTTGATCTCCCCTGCCAGGTAAGCTGGCAAAGTATCTAGGAGTAAGTCACGTCCAAGGACAGCCAATTTTTCAAACAAAGTTCCCACATTGTCCTCATCTAAAATTGGGAGAGAACGAGCTGCAATCATGTCTCCGGCATCCATTTCCTTGACCATTTCCATAATTGTAACCCCAGCTTCTTCGTCACCATTGATCAGGGCATAGTGAATGGGAGCTCCACCTCTATATTTAGGTAATAAAGACGCGTGGACATTCACCGCAAACTGGAAGTTCTCCAACAATTTTGTCGGTAAAAATTGTCCAAAAGCAGCGGTCACAATTCCATCTGCATCTAGGGTTAAGAGAGTTTCCATTTCTGGACTACCCGATAATTTCTCCGGCTGAAGAACCGGTAGTTGATGTTCCAAAGCTACCTGCTTCACCGGGGTCATTCGAATCTCTTTTTTGCGACCTACTTTGCGGTCGGGTTGAGTCACAACCGCCAAAATTTCATAGCGCGAATCTGCTAACAATCCCTTTAAAACCGTCGCTGAAAAATCAGGCGTTCCCATAAAAATTAATTTTGTCATTTCTTTCTTCCTTACATAAAACTTTGAGGTTCATTATCAATACTGACACGTAGATCTTGGTTGCCTCTTTCTTGTGTAAATTCTAAGATTTGATTCAAGACCTGAGTCATGCCTTCTTCGAAACGATATTTCACAATGATTTGATAATGATACAAATTATGTGTGCGTGCAATTGGTTTAGGTGTTGGTCCTAAGATTTGGACCTGATCAGATAAGCCAGATCGGAGAATTTCCATGACCTGATGTGACTTCTCCATCACCATTTCCTCACTCTTATGAGATAGGGTTAGTCCAACTGTGAAGTAATAAGGCGTATAGCCTAACTGCCGGCGAATCTGCATTTCATAGGCAAAAAAACCTTCATAATCTTGGTCTTTGGCAAATCGAATCGCATAATGATGGGGGTTGTAGCTCTGAATGATAACCTCTCCTTCTTTTTCTGCTCGTCCGGCCCTTCCTGCCACCTGAGTCAAGAGTTGAAAGGTTCTCTCTGAGGATCGATAATCCGGTAAATTTAAAGAAGTATCCGCATTCAAGACACCCACTAACGTCACATTTGGAAAATCCAACCCCTTCGCAATCATTTGCGTTCCTAACAAAATATCTGCTTCTCCATTCCCGAAAGCATCTAATATCGCTGCGTGGCTCCCTTTTTTTCGAGTGGTATCCACATCCATGCGCAAAATTTTAGCTTCAGGAAAGATCTCTTGTAATTCATCATAGGCTTTTTGTGTTCCTGTCCCGTAATAACGAATGGAAGGACTTTGGCAATTTGGACAGTGTCGAGGAATCGCTTTGCTATAGCCACAATAATGACAGTTCATGGTTTTAGTATCCATGTGGAGGGTCAGTGAGATATCACAATTGGGACAAGTATCTACAGTTCCACACTCGCGACACATGACAAAGCTGGAATAACCACGGCGGTTCAACATCAAGACAACCTGCTCTTTTTTCTGCAAACGATCAGCAATAGCTTCCACTAGAACCGGAGTGAAGTTACCAGCTTCATTTTGGCCAATATAATCACGAAAATCAACGACTTTAACTTCTGGAATTTTGGCTGCCGGATTGGCCCGTTGGGTCAGACGAATTAATTCATAAACCCCTTTTGTTGCACGAGCCCGCGATTCTAAACTTGGTGTAGCAGATCCAAGAAGCAAAACTGCTTGATTGTACTGAGCTCTTAAGACCGCGACTTCCCTTGCGTGGTAGCGTGGGTTACTATCTTGTTTGTAGGAAGCCTCATGCTCCTCATCAATGATAATAGCTCCGATGTTTTTTAAAGGAGCAAAGATGGCTGAGCGCGCTCCAACGACTACCTTGGCCTCCCCACGTTCAACTTTTCGCCATTGATCATACTTCTCACCGTTTGATAAGCCCGAGTGTAAAATCGCTACTTCCTGGCCAAAACGAGAGATAAAGCGATCCGTCATCTGTGGCGTCAAGGAAATCTCAGGAACCAACATAATAGCCGTTTTCCCCTTATTGAGAACTTCCTGAATAATCTGCAGATAAACTTCTGTTTTCCCACTTCCAGTCACACCTTCTAATAAAAAAGGCTTTGATGTTTTCCCAATTTGAGAAACTACTGTTTCGACAGCTTTTGCTTGCTCTGAATTTAAAAGCAGAGCCTGGGTCTGTTCTTTTCCTTCATAGTATGCAGCTGCCCGATTCACTTCTCGTTCTGTAATTTCTAAAACACCCTGATCAATAAAATAAGCCACTACTTCTCGTGAAAAATCCTGATACAATCCTGCTAAGGGTTGCTCCCCTTGCTCTAGCAACAGGCGCTCTTTTAATGCTAGCCTTTTTTTAGCTCTCGCTGATGGTTGAAGTTCTTTTAATCCTTCCTGGTTAACGCGATACCATTTTTCTGTTTTAATTTGTTTCTTATCCTTGGCCTTGTATTCAAGTACCAAATCTCCTTTTCTGACCAACCGCATCACTTGGGCTTGATCAGCCGCATCTAGAGAAGAAAAAGAAACTTCATTTTTTTCACCAAAAAGTTTCACTTTGAGAGTGGGCTCTAAAGAAGGTTGAGGATACAAAATCTTATCATAACTCGAATTGAGGAGAGAAGGAAGCATGGTTTTTAAAATCGTGATCTTATAAGAAAAAACACTTTTTCGTAATTGATCTGCCAACCAGAACTGCTCTTGATTTAAGACCGGAGTGTAATCCAAAACCTCCACAATCGCTTTTAATTCCTCGCTCGTGTCTGCCTCTTCTACAACGTCTACCACAATCCCTTGAATGAGGCGATTCCCTTTACCAAAGGGGACATGAACTCGCATACCTGCCTCCACCATATCCTCAAATTCTGATGGAATCTGATACGAATAGGGTTTATCTGTCTGCATCAATGGGACATCTACGATGACTTTTGCTATCACTTTTTCACCTCCAGCCTCTATCATATGAGCCTTACTTTATCACGGAACCCTTTAAATAGCAAAAAATAAGATTGAGAAGCCCCAACCTTAAATTTTTTCACCATCTTCTTTTTCTTTGGCAATTTGTTCCTTAATTTTGCGCTCTTCTTCTTCTTTGCGAATCCGCTCTGCTTCAATCCGACGACGAAGCGCTTCACGTTTTGCTTCTGGATCCGGGTGAACAACTACGTTTCCAGACTCGATTTCTTCAAGCGCTTGTAATGTTGATTTAACTGATTGGAATTCTTGAGTTGGTACTGCACCACTTTCCAATTCGTGGGCCCGTTTTGCCTCAAGAATGACCAATGAATATTTTGATGGTACTTTGTCAAGCAATGTATCAATAGAAGGTTTTAACATCATATTCCTATACCTAATTTCTAATTATTTATCTCTTCACAATAGTTTGTGTTTTTGGTAACATATCCAGATAATGGCCAATGACACGGTCTACACGGAAATGCTCTGCTTCGATCACACGTTTGACACGCTCAGCAGCAAGAGGAACCTCGTCGTTCACAATGGCGTAGTCATATTCACGCATCATGGCGATTTCTTCTTTTGCTTTTTCAATCCGTTGCGCAATAACTTCTGCACTATCAGTCCCGCGACCCACTAATCGATCTTGCAATTCATCCAAATCAGGCGGAGTTAAGAAAATAAAAACTGCATCTGGAACTTTCTTCTTTACTTGAAGGGCACCCTGAACTTCAATTTCAAGAAATACATCGATTCCCTTGTCCAAGGTTTCGTTCACATAGGTTAAAGGAGTCCCATAGTAATTTCCAACGTACTCAGCGTACTCCAACATTTGCCCTTGACGGATCAAATCTTCAAATTCTTCACGTGTACGGAAAAAATAGTCGACACCATCCACTTCACCTGGACGTTGTGCACGCGTCGTCATCGATACAGAATACTGAAACTGATTGTCCGAGTTTTCAAAAATTTCTCGTCTGACCGTTCCTTTTCCAACCCCCGAAGGGCCAGAAAATACGATTAATAAGCCACGATCCGCCATGATTTCTCCTTCAATGTCTTTCTATCTAGTGTAACAAAAATCGGCCTAATTTTCAACTGATTTTTTCATTCAAAAAGCTTGAGATGCTAGATCTCAAGCTTTTTGTTTATTTTGCGTAATCGACTGCACGCAATTCTCGAATAACGGTAACCTTAATGTTTCCAGGATATTCAAGATTGGACTCGATCTTCTCACGAATATCATGAGCTAAGATCGTCACTTTATCATCCTTGATTGCCTCAGGGCTAACCATAATACGGATTTCACGACCCGCTTGAAGGGCGAAACTTGTCTTAACTCCTTCAAAACTATTTGCAATTTCTTCAAGATCTTGCAAGCGTTTGATGTAGCTTTCAAGTGACTCACTTCGTGCTCCAGGTCGAGCTGCACTCAAGGCATCCGCTGCAGCGACAATGACTGCGATGACACTTTCTGGTTCCACGTCACCATGGTGACTGGCAATGGTATTGACCACCACTGGGTGTTCCTTGTACTTCCGTGCCAATTCAGTTCCAATCTCGACGTGACTTCCTTCCACTTCACGGTCAATCGCTTTACCGATATCATGTAAGAATCCTGCACGTCGTGCCAAGGTAGCATTTTCACCCAACTCGCTAGCAATAATACCAGAAAGTTTGGCAACTTCAATGGAGTGACGCAAAACGTTTTGACCATAAGAAGTACGGAATTGCAACCGTCCCATGATTTTCATCAAATCTGGATGGAGGTTTGGCGCACCAATTTCATAGGCAGCCGCTTCACCGTATTCACGAATCCGGTTGTCAATTTCCTGACGGTTCTTCTCAACCAGCTCTTCGATACGAGCTGGATGGATCCGACCATCTTTGAGAAGGCTCTCCATTGTCATACGGGCGATTTCACGACGAATCGGATCAAACCCTGACAAGGTCACCACTTCAGGCGTATCATCAATAATCACATCGACACCTGTCAAGCTCTCAAAGGTACGAATATTGCGCCCTTCACGACCGATAATCCGACCCTTCATACTATCGTCCGGCAAATGAACCGTTGAGTTTGTTTGCTCAGCAACAAAATCACCAGCCATTCGCTGCATGGCTTGCACGAGAATGTCTTTTGCAATTTTATCAGAACGTTCTTTCACTTCCAGTTCTGCTTCACGAATCCGCGATGCAATTTCTTTTGAAAGTTGATCTTCCGTCTGATTCAAAATAATGTCACGCGCTTCTCCTTGACTTAGAGCAGCGACACGTTCCAGTTCTTCTACTTTCTTGTGTTCAAGCTCTTCCAGCTGTTGTTCACGCGTATCAATGTGTTTAGTTCTATCTGTAAGACTTTGCTCTTTGTGTTCAAGAGACTGTTCTTTGCTTGTTAAAATGTCGTCTTTGCGATCAAGATTGCTAGCACGTTCTGCCAAACGGCTTTCTAATTGCTTCAATTCTTGTCGTTCTGACTTAAACTCAGCATCGACCTCTTCACGATATTTTCTGGCTTCTTCCTTTGCCTCCAAAAGTGCTTCTTTTTTAAGTGAACTTGACTCATGCTTCGCCTCTTTTAAAATCAAATCGGCTTCACGTTCTGCCTGTCCACGTAAATTCGTTGCTTCTTGTTCAGCATTTAAAAGGGTGAGTTCCGCAGCTTCTTTTGAAGCTTTCATTTTAAGAGCAGTTCCCACATATCCAATGACTAAACCAATGACCGCGGCAAAAACACCTGTAATTACAAAATTCATGCTTTTACCCCAAATCTATTTAATTAGTTGAATTAAAAATTCTTTTACATTTTACCATAAATTACTAAAATTAACAATCTAAAAAAACAGGAAAAACCTTTTATATTTTTGCTTAGCCCTTATTCTTTTATCTACGTTTCTTTCATGGAACACCTGCGAGAAATTCATCTATTTCCACTTTGTTGAATCTGCTTTTTATGCTATAATCAAGAAAAACAAAGAAGGATTTGAGTATGACAAAAGAAGTAATTGTTGAAAGTTTTGAATTGGACCACACAGCCGTGAAGGCTCCTTATGTACGCTTGATTGGGGAGGAAACTGGACCAAAAGGAGATATCATCTCTAACTTTGATATTCGCCTAGTGCAGCCGAATGAAAATGCGATTCCAACGGCAGGGCTCCACACAATCGAGCATCTTCTTGCGATGCTCATTCGCAAACGCATAGATGGTATGATTGACTGTTCCCCATTTGGATGTCGCACCGGTTTTCATATGATCATGTGGGGACAGCATTCGAGTACGGAAATTGCTAAAGTAATCAAAGATTCTTTAGAAGAAATTGCATCTGTCAGCACTTGGGAGGATGTGCCAGGCACAACCATTGAGTCTTGCGGAAATTACAAGGATCACAGTCTCTTCTCAGCCAAAGAATGGTGTCGCCTGATTCTAGATCAAGGAATTTCTGACGATCCCTTTGAACGTCATCTTGTTTAATACGAAAAAGAGGCTGGGACAAAAGTCCTAGCCTCTCAATTATTTTTGGATTGTCGAGCAAGACGCAGTGGTTGAGTGGGCTCTACTACGCTGATTTCATCA
>JAGZKI010000048.1 GCA_018365265.1 Streptococcus parasanguinis
CTAAGTTCATAGATCTGAACTTTATCTTTATAAGTTAATTTCATAATAAAAACACCCCAAAAGTTAGATTTTTCTGTCTAACTTTTGGGGTGCAGTTCATCTAGAGCCTCTTTTTCTTTCTAGCAGTCCTCCAAAAGGAAGGATCATGAGTCCATTTAAAATCAAATGGACCCATAAAAACCAGATAGGGGCTCCTTTACTACCGTGCATCAGGGTCCCGCTGACATATTGCCAACCATACACCGGCTTTGAATGAAAGGCCAATAGATCATACATAGCATCCCCATAAAAGGAAGTCAATAGACCGAGCAGCAAACAGATTAGAGCTAAAGTACTGATAACAGGATAGGTTATAAGGATTCTTTTCATATTTATCTTCTCTTTTTCAAAAAACAGCGTTACGATGTCTCCATTCACGACCATTATACCATGTAATTCAATGGAGACAGAAAAGTTTTTTGCTTCTTTCGTTTCAAATCTTTGCTGGAAAAACGAAATATCGTGACCTATTAGTCGATCATTATTCGTGACCGGAAAGCGATCCTGTTTTTTAGCCGTAGCAAAAATTTGACTTTCTATTTTAAAAAGAATATACTCATTCTAATCTGAGACAAATATTTTTTATTTTTTTAAATCAACAGTATTGTATTCAGAGAAAAAACTACTAACTTCATGGAGGTGACGCTATGTCATTAGAAGAAAAATTGAACCAAGCAAAAGGTTCTGTTAAAGAAGGTCTCGGTAAAGTAACCGGCGATACAAAAACAGAAGCTGAAGGCACTGCTGAAAAAGTTGCTTCAAAAGCAAAAGAAGTTGCTGAAGATGCAAAAGAAGCTGTTGAAGGAGCTATCAAGGGCGTTAAAAATATCTTTCATAAAGACGACAAATAGTCTTTAATATCCTAGACCTACTCTATTTTCTACAGTCACATTTGACTGTGAAAGATAGGGTGGGTTTTATTTGCTTCAAATTCAGTTATACAAAAAGAACACCCCGAAGGGTGCTCTTTGTAAGTATAGTAATTCTTTCGAATTAACATTTTGAGTGCAGTGGTTGCCATCCAATCAAACATCGCTACGCTTGTTTTCTTGGGGCAACTATGCATAGCATATCTCTACGCGACTAAAGTCGCTAGAGCTATCCTAATTGCGCACCGCCAGTTCTCATACAAAAAAACACCTTGCAAGATGCAAAGTGTTTTCGTTTGTATTCTGCTTTCCAGCAACGAATTAACGTTTAGAGAACTGGCTAGCTTTACGAGCTTTCTTAAGACCTGGTTTGGAAAGTATGAATTTCAGTTGGACTAAAAACAGCGTAATATCAAGACTTTTCTCCGCTTTTATAAAAGCGTTTTTCCAATCAAATTCAACTAATTTTATCTAAATGGTGTGGATTTTACCCCCAAAATTACAGAGAATGGAGCTGATAAACACTAAACGTTCACACCATTAGTTAAATGATTTTTTCATCATTTTTCTTAGATGATAGAACTTCTAATTTATTTCTTATTCAAGCAAAAACAACCTGCTATAAGTAAGAAAGAGGAAGATACAAGAAAAACACGGCGTAAAAACCGATTCAGTTCATTGTCCTCAATCCTTGTCTGCTTCATTTTCTTTTACGAGATCGTTTTGTGAATCTTTTTCAGAGAGTTTTTGATCAATATACTTGTCAATGTTTTCATAAAATTCCTTGGTCGCTTCACTATCTAATGTTGGCGAGTTCTGAACTTGATTCACTTTCAATTGAACAGATTGAATACCGTAAGAGGCTTGTTTTTGGTGGAGTGTTTCTAATTCTTCTTCTGAAATCGGATCTCCAACAACCGTCAAGACCAATTCATTGTTACTTGACTTGTAGACTTGATTAATAACCGTATAATTGGCGAACTCTTTTCCTACAAACTGTTTGATCCCTTCTTTGCGCGCTTGTTCTATTGTCAGAGTAACTGCCGAATAGCTAGCTGGAAGAATCAACAATACAATCAAAGAAATCAAGCCAATTCTCATTTTAATGCTCAGCTCTTTAAATGAAGTTAAAGGAGATTTTCTCATCAAAATTCTTGTTCCAACAATGTTGGCTAGCATGATAAAGACACAGTTGATCAAGAAAAGATAGAGAGCCCCCAATAAAAATCGTACATTCCCATTAGCTAAACCATAGCCAGCAGTACAGATAGGCGGCATCAAAGCTGTAGCAATGGCTACTCCTGGCACGATATTGTTTGCTTCTTTTTTCCTTGAACCGATCACACCAGCAATCCCACCAGCAATAGCAATGAGAACATCCCAAATGGTTGGAGAGGTTCGTGCGATCAACTCGCTACTTGCATAAGACAAGGGAGAAATCTAGAAATACAGAGTCGAGACAAGCAAACTGACCAACACTTGAGTCAATAAAACCTCTAGAGATTGCTTGATTAAACGCGTATCAAAAATAGCTAAACCGAATCCCAGTCCAACAATCGGTGTCATGAGAGGTGAAATTAACATGGCTCCAATAATAACAGCTGTTGAATTCATATTTAGACCGATAGAGGCAATAAAAATTGCACACATCAAAATCGCTGTATCTCTCAATCGAACATGAAGGTCATCGTATAATTTCTCACGGTATTCCCGTGTTGAATAATTGGCAGTCATTTGTCCTCTCCTCTTTCCTTATTTAAATCGGTATAATAATTAATAATAACAGCTGATAAACAGCCAAAAAATATGAGCCCATAAATCGTCAAGAAGACACTGGTAATCCTTCCAATCAAGGTCACAGCTAGGAGATCCCCGTAGCCGACAGTCGTCGAAGTCACAAAAGCATACCAAAGACCGTCTCCGTAATTTGTGATAGCAGGTTCAACTAGGAAAAGCACGCCTCCTGACCCAAAAACAAAGGTCACAAAACTCAGAGCAAACCGAGTAAAACCCGTAACCTGTATAATATGCCATAACATTTTTAAACGTCTCATTTGTTCTCCTTATTCATACTAGCTCCTGACCGAGCCGTTTTTTCCAATAATCAAAGTGAAGATAGGACATGATCTCCATCAGAGAAAGATAGACAAACTGATAGATCTGATTTAAGCTGATTATCAACTGATATTGTTTGAAAAATGACTGGAAGAAAGACCAGATATGACTGTCTTGAATCAGTCCCTTCTTAACATCAGACAGGATATTAGCTAAAGCTCCCAAGGACTGAAACGGTAAATCCTTGACATTTATATAGATCCGGTCCACCACATCATTCAGACTGGTATCTTGGATGGCATGAAATTCTCCAAAGAGAACTCCTGCCGCTCCAAGAGTAGAAACAAATTCCACCAAATAATTTCTGAGGAAATTTTCTCAACCTTTTCCCATAATGTGTTTAGTGCCATCCATAACGATCCCAACCAGAAAAAGGAAAGAAAACAAGCAAAGAAATTTTGCCGTAAATCCCAAAAAGCTTCAAGACTTGGTGTTGTTGGTTTTTCTAACTCTAAAATCAAGATGGTCATAATAATTGCTAGAACAGCATCTGTCAATACAATTAATCTGTCTTTCTTCATCGGATTGCATCCCCTTTCTTTTTTGTAACATTCTATCTTATCGCATAATATTGGATATTCTTTCATAATCCGACTACAAACAAAAATAAACCAAAAAGTCTGTCCCTATTATGCTATATTTAACTCTAGAAGTATTCATCCATCTAATTAATAAATATATCATATTTCACAATAAATGAATACTATCAAAGATTCATCCCCTTTCACTTCATCATTTAGTGTTGCTTAGATTTATCAAAAACAACCAAATTTGTATTAATTTCAAGTATCACCTAGTTACAAAAATTTGGGGTGAACAGAAAAAGCATCCCGTATTTTTGATACGAAATGCTTTCAATAAGTTTAAATAAGTTTTAACGTTTACTAAATTGTGATGCTTTACGAGCTTTTTTCAAGCCTGGTTTGGAAAGTATGGATTTCAGTTGGACTAAAAACAGCGTAATATCAAGGATTTTCTGAACAATATCTACTTTTTAATTTCATAAAATCTGAATCAATATTTTTAAAATAGGGAATAGTTTAGGTCTCTAAGCATTAAAATAATACACCTAACTTTGGTCACCGTTTTTTAGTTATTCACTCTTTTTTCGGATAGTGTTTTTAAAGTTATGATGTAAAATGCCGCAATTAAAACACTATACATCATAATCGGAGGATAGAGAATTAAGGACAGAATCAATCCCACTCCTTTAATTATTAGGTCAGGTATCAATAACTTCCTATATTGTGCGGTAGCTTCAAGTAATTCTTTCTGATCTATATTGGGTTTATCAATTACTTTATGTAAAAACCAGTTTGCTACCGTTGAAACAATAACGATCAGTCCATAAAAGAGCTGTGCCGTATGATTCATGAAATGACTACTAACTATTCCAGTAGCATAGGGCATAAATGAAACAAAAAATAAAAGATACAAATTCTTTCAAATTTCTCCCTTTTCAATTTGCCTAACTTGACCTGCATTACCTAGGTCGCTTTGCTTTAAATTATACTTTTTTCTTAAACATTTAATACGAGTAGGTATTTCTTGTGAGTAATTTTCATCAAAAAATTTCATATATAATCTCCCTATAATCATGGAAAAGTAGTAAAAATAGTTGTTATCCTAGTTGATTAAAAAAATCTCTGATTTCCTCATCTTTTATAAAATAATATATAATTTTCCCCTCTCTTCTAGTGTCCAAGATGTTTTGATTGGCTAGTTTACGAAGATGGTGGGAGGCAGATGCCATACTGAGATTTAATAAACAGGCTATATCGCAGACACAGAGTTCTTCGACGGCAAGGAGATAAAAGATGATATTTATCTGTTTATTATCGGTAAATTTTGATAAAATGCGAAGTGATTTTTGGACTTTTTCCTTTTCAAGGTAGTTCGTTGCGGTTGTAACATTTTGTTGATTTATAACATCCACTTGACAGATACTATCTTTTTTCATAATTTTTTCTCCTAGCCTAACACAGCCCATAGCATGTCAAAGCTGTTGTTTTCAATCAGGATATACATCCCCAATCCTAAATAGACAACGGCAATAAACCATCTGCTATATTTTTCCAAAGTTTCTCCAACAGAAGGGACTTGTGCTAATTTTTGGGCAGAAAAAACCAAGAGATAAATCATGACTAGAAAAGTAAGTAAAGTCACTATCAAATTCGCTAAATTTAAGGTGGTAAAATATGGGACAAAGACACCAATATTGTCAGCGCCACAACTTGCAAAAGTAATCATAGCGACTAGAAAAATCAGGTTTTTATTGTCTTTTCGCAAACCATCTTTTGCAATAGCTTCTCCATCAGAATCTCCTAAAAGCAAAACTTTGAGGCCTAGGAAAATTGGAATCAAACCGAGTAAACCTAAAATCTCTTTACTAGGAATATAATTCAAGACAAATGCAAAAAGCAAACTTAGGAATATTAGACTAACAGAGCCTAGAAATTGTCCTAAATAGATGTTAATGATGTCCTTTCTGCTTTTTCTTTTGGCAAAAAATAACATTAGGATAATAAGTAAGTCTACGGCTGTCCCAGAATACAGGATTATTGAAGTAACAATATTTTGAATCATAAAACACCTTATTCAAATATATTTTTGAATGTATTCTAACATTAAACTTTGTAGATGTCAACTTAAAATCCACCAATTAATAATTGCATGTCAATATTTGTATTGTGAAACTAGTTTCAGAAATATATAGTCTGAAAGTATGTCCACTGCCAATGGTTTTTTCAATATTTAAAAGGAGAGAACCAATTTGGTCCTCTCCAGGGTATAATTTTCCACCAACCCACTACAGTTGACAAAGAGCCGTTATTCTCAAATGAGACAACTCCTTTTAGTTTTTATAACCTCAGCTTCTCGGTCTCTTACCTACTTTTAATAGAAAGACTACGAAGGACGATTCTTAAAGTAGTCAGATTGTGCAATATCGAAAGATTAGATGGGCTTAACCAATTTAACAACCCAAATCCAATTAAACTTCCATTTATTACAACTGTTTCTTGAATATTTCTTTGAATTAATTTCTGCAACGATTCAGATAAAGAATTCAATTCCTCGAAGAAATCTAAACGATTATCTAATAATAAAATATCACTCATCTGCTTAGAAATATCAGCACTTTCATTCATCACAACCCCAATATCTGCAAGCGTCAAGGCAGCAGAGTCGTTTAACCCGTCTCCAACCATCAAAATAGTTCGGCCAGCTTTCTGTAATTCCTGAACCAACTGAAACTTACCATCTGGTTTTAAATCAGTATAAACGTTGTCAAATGGCAGATCTTTAACCAACTCTTCTGTTCTAGCCAACGTATCACCAGTTGCCAGAATCAGTTTTTTCCCTTGGCGCTTTAGCTTTTTCAATGCAACTTTCGCCTCGCTTCTCAAGGGAGTGTGGATACAAAACATCCCAATTAATTCTTTCTTATAAGCCAAAAACAATAAATTGTAATGAGTCTTATATTGCTCAATCAAGGCCAGCTGCTCAGAACTAATTCTTACCTGTTCGTCTTGCATTAGTACATAATTTCCAATGACAACCGATTGACCATCAATTTGCGATTTAATCCCTTTGCTTGCAACATACTGAAGCTTGCCATGCATTTCTTCGTGTTCAATGCCTTCAATTTCAGCTTGTTTAACAATTGCATTGGCAATAGGATGATAGATATGTTCCTCCAAACATGCACTTATTCTTAAAATATCTTTCTCAGTATAATCTCCGAAAGGAAGAACCTTTTCAACCAAAGGATAACTCGTCGTGATGGTACCCGTTTTATCAAACAAGAAAGTATCCACTTCCAGATATTTTTCTAATACATCACCATCTTTAATAACCATTTCTCGATTTAGACCTTCCTTTATGGCCGTAAGGTAGGCTACAGGTGTGGATATTTTTAGAGCACATGAAAAATCCACCAATAAAAAGGAAATGGCTTTTGAAAACGAACCTGTTAACAGATAAGTCAAACCAGCACCTAAGAAGTTATATTTTACAACCTTGTCTGCCATCCTAATAAAATGACGTTGTTTTGTCTTCTTACTCTCTTCAGATTTTTTCATCAGATTGATGAGTTGCAAAATACGACTGTTTATCTGATTATCAGTCACACGAATTCTTAACTCTCCTGTTTCCAAAACAGTATTCGCACATACAGAATCTCCCTCTTTCTTTTCAACAGGGAAGCTCTCTCCAGTCAAGGAACTCTCATTGACCATGCCTAATCCTGAAACCACTTGGCCGTCAAACAAGATTTCATTCCCTTGGGAGACAACTAATACATCACCTACTTGAACATCAGAACTCTTGATGCTGATGACCATGTCTCCCCGCACTAAGAAAACATCACTTTCTTTAGCAAGAAGGCTTTGTTCCAAATCTGTTGCTGTTTTTTTTAAAGACCACTGATCCAGATGATTACCCAAATCAAGCATAAACATGATGTTGCTAGCTGTCTTGGATTGGTTCATAAACAAGGACAACAAAATGGCCGAACAGTCCAAGACCTCCATGGTTAGTTCCTTGCGCGCTAAAGTTTGATAGGCTTCTTTGACATAACCCAAAGCCTGATAACAAGTCCAAATATAACGAATAGGGTAGGGTACAAAACTTCGAAACAGCAAACGCTTAATCGCTGCACCCGATACAATTGAATAAGCACTCTCTTCTCTACGAATGGGAAGAGTCATCAAGTCCGAAACTTTCCCCTTGTCAATTTTTTTTAAAAAGGCCTCTGCATTTTCTAATACAGAGAAGCCTTCTTTCATACGTAGAGTAAAGTGCTGCTGATCCATATAAAACTGAATAGAGTCGATCCCTTTTTCATCTTTAGCCAAGGAACGAAGATAATCTTGAATATCCAAGGTCAGTGAAAACGAGGACGATAATCGGATATGTTGATATCCTCTGTGTAGCACTTTAAAAGACATATTATTCACCTGTCAGGCTATCTAATTGTTCTTCTTTCTTTTCCTGTTCGTATAAATATTTAGCGTCTTGTAAAACATCATCACCGTGTTGTTTTACAACAGAAACAGATGCATCCAGTCCATCTTTCAATTTGTAAGCTTTAGCCAAGGCCTTAGAATAGCCTTTCTTAGCTTCTTTACTTGCTAAGACTTTCAAGCCAAGCGTCCCAAATGCTACCCCTCCTAAGAAGAGAGATGATTTTTTCGCAACTTTTGCGACGTTTAATACTTCTTTTAACATGTTTATTTCCTCCTTGTAACTATTGTAGCGAAAAATGACAGCAAAAGCAATTGCTGATATCTGATATATAGATAAAATTCTCTATACTGATATCTAATTATATTATGATGAAAACAATATACTTTATTTTTTGATACTGTCAATAATTATGTGTAAACACTCAAGTAGAGTTATGGAGTGTTAATTAAATAAGCTTTCAAGTGTATCAGAACATTGACCAAACCCTTTATGGATTCGTTGACTTTGCTTGAAATTATAATCTTCAAACAACGTAACTAAGTAACGTTCCAGAGCCTCCTCATTAGGAAAAAGAACCTTCTTTTTCGTTTGATGTTTGATTTCTTTGTTAAGAGACTCAATGAGGTTTGTCGAATACATGCTGTGCCAAATCTGGTAGGGAAACTGATAAAAAGTTAAAAGATTATCCGTCTTCTCCAGACTTTCCATGACTTTCCTATACTTTGGTTTCCATTCGGCGAGAAAGTCCTCTAAAGCTTGTCCTGCCATTTCTAAATTTTCAGCACGATAAATCATTATAAATTGCCCCAGAATAACCGCTCTATCTGCTCGTTTCACTTTACTAGCTAGATTTCGACTAATATGAATTAAGCAACATTGTTGTTTAGCTAATGGGTGAGCCTGACTGATAATCTGCTCAAGCCCCTTAAAGCCATCTGTAACTACAAGAGAAATCTGTTGGATTCCTTGGTTTTGAAGCTTGTCTAACAGGGTGGACCAAGAAGCATTGTTTTCTTGAGGCAACTGTGCATAGCATATCTCTATGCGACTAAAGTCGCTAGAGCTATCCTAATTGCGCACCGCCAGTTCTCATAGAAAAAACACCTTGCAAGATGCAAAGTGTTTTCGTTTGTATTCTGCTGTCCAGCAACGAATTAACGTTTAGAGAACTGGCTAGCTTTACGAGCTTTCTTAAGACCGGGCTTATGAAGCTCTAGTGGAGGAGTTAGAGTAGATGTTGCACTTATTCTTGCAATTTATCATATAAAAAAGTAGACGAATGTCTACTAGAAATGTTGAGGTTTGGCAAACGTCTGGTAATAATGATGCTATAGATTCCTTATCTCAAATACTGCCGTATTAATCCACTCGTTATTCATTTGAAAGTCATTTTCTATGATTTTACTAAAGGTAAAACCATTTTTTAAAAGCACTCTCTGAGAAGCCAGATTGTACGTTGCCGTCCCCGCGATAATCTTATGTAAACCATAAGTAGTAAAGGCCTTTTCTAAAACGAGTTTAACCGCTTCACTTGCATAACCTAAATTAGTAACATTTTCTCCGATTCTATATCCAAGTTCTGCTGTTTTTCGATCATCCTCTAAGACACTTAAATTGATTCTTCCGACCATAGTACCTTGTGCATCTCTAATAAGATGCATGTAGACATCATGATTCTCTTGTTCCCTTAACAATTCCCTTGTAATTTCTTTAAAACCTTCTGAATCAAAATAGGTAGCTGGTCTAGGAGGTAAATTCCGCTCAAAATACTCCCGATTTTCTTTTTCAAAAGAATAAACATCTATGCTATTTTCTTCAGACATCAGCTCTAAACTTATCATTGTAAACCACCTCCTATCATTCTATAAATTCAAATGTACTCATGTTCACACAAAGTGACATTTACAGAATTTACAGAGATATCTTAATTTTTTCATATCGTATCTACATTATAACATACTTATGAAGAAAAATAATATCCATCAAGGACCTCATAAATTCCAACATCTTGCTAAACAAGCAGGTTTTTCTCTTGAGGCCATTTCAGAAGCACTTACTCATAGTGACATCCAAATAACGAAGACTTATGTCAATACTACTGAAAAAGTAAATCAAACAACAGGAGAAATAGCCTTTAGAAGTCTCAAAAAGCAATAGGGTGAACTTGGGGTGAATTTTGGGGTGAACTCTAGTTTTTTGAACAAAAAAAGACATCCAAGAGAGTTCTCTTGAATGTCTGTAAACGTTGATAGTATCGTATTGATTAACGTTTTGAGAATTGTGATGCTTTACGAGCTTTTTTAAGACCTGGTTGGGGCACCACTTATTTCATCTAAATTCAAAGTGCTTTAAAATCAACGCTTTTATGAGTGTTCAAAAAAGAAAATTTCAGCTAATTTCAATCAATTTCATCAAAATAAGGTGAACTTTCATTAAAAATAAACAAAAATCGAACCAGAATATCAAAAGTTTACCTTATTTGGTTTTTCAGAAGTGAAGTAGGGATTCACTACTCGTCAATAAACGTTAGGAACCTTGTTTTTATGCGATTCTCGAAATTTTAAATTTCAGTACATTACAAAAAAATCAACCGAATCACTATCTTTATTTAAAATAAGCATACTAATTTCAACAATAAAAAGCAAGAGGGGCTTCATAATGAAGCTCCTCTTTTTTACTATCATCCCAATACCTCTTATTTCTATTGAACTCTTGCATTGACTGTTTTTAAATCTAATTCATCCTGACCAAATAGTAATCTAATTATGATTTGAGTTGGATTTTCAACATTATTTAGGACACAAACAAGTTCTGTTCTAATATTTGGTTTAAATTGTACTCCTTCGATTGACTCTTGAAGGTTTGGATTTTGTTGAATACGATTACGTATCTCCTCATAAGGAGTTGCTCCCCAACAACTAACTGGTTCAGCTCTTTCAATAATCATTCTAGGGATATAGTCTGGCACAAATTGTTCTGGTAAAATACATAACCCTCCATTCCTAATAAAAGATTCTAGCATCTTATCAAAAATAGCAGTAGGTGTCCCATCACTTTTTAGTCCATTAAACCCTATTAAGTCACCAACTTTTTTAGCAATATCCGACTGATTCTCATTTATAAATATAGATAATTCTTCATTTTCAGGAAGCCCTTCTCCCCTTTGATAAATACCCTGCCAATTATTTTGATTTCCCTCATAATTTGGACATTTATTTCTTCTTTCTATATCGTAGAACAGTCCTTCTATAGGATTTCTTGTATGTGCTGCATAATATTTTCCAGTTCTACTTTGAGTATTATTATTTTCCCCCCCAATAAGTTGAATCGAAGAACCACAAGTTGGACACAATGCATACCTTTTGCTATTTTGATAATATGGTATGTTTTTATTTGTTTTCTCTTCAAATTCATCAATATGATAAGTTCCACCATCGATTAATTTAAAATATTTCATCACTATTTCCTCAATAAATAATCCATCTAATTTCATTTCGTCTTTACCAAATTGATAAGATTGACGACATCTTCATAACGTCCTACCGCATTATCGATATCTTGTAAATTCGTGCTAACTTTTGATTTCTTACGGGCGGAGATTTTGATAAGGCTTTGTCAATCTCTGGATTAACACTTTCATTTTGTGCCACAAACTCCAGGTCGTAAGACGTTAACCACTTTTCAACTTCACGTTGGATCTTTACTTCTTTACTCTGTTTCGTTGCCTTTACCAAAGCCTTCCAAAATGTTCTTCAAATTAGCTCTTTTAATTGCCCAGTGAGTCCTACTTAATTCCCAATTTTCTATTTTTAATTCTGATTGATGAAGTTCGACCTGATTTAAATCAATTTCACATTCTTTCTGAAAAACAAATTGTGTATCTTTAACCTTTTTATCTATATCTTCTAACTTTCCGAAAAAACCAATTTTTATATCTTGGTTCACATCGCTATACTCTGGTAAAAATAAAGCTGGTAAACTTCTTATTTCAGTAATATCTTCTAGTGTAAATTTATTGAATCTTTGTTTAATTGCTGTATTCGTGTGTTCAAAAATCCTATCGTTATTTAGACTAAAAGAATTCGCTTCAAACTTTTCACCGTAAATTATAAATAGGTTATAGTACTCATCAGAAGAGAGTATCTCGCGTACAGGTGTAACATTAACGATATGATTCACATTGTTTGCTTGCTCAATGTTATAGATTCTATCTGCATTTTGTTGTAGTAGTTGTTGGGGAAATTCTGACGGCAAATTACCCTGTCTTTTTAGTGAGTTTGTCAATGTATTCTCCTTAATTTAGATTTTCTACATGTTCTATGTTATAGATATTATTAGCATACTGGTTGATAACTTTAGGATTATTCAACACTTGTTTTGTTATTGAGTCATCACTTTCAACTTTAGAATTAAACTCTTCCTCAACCTCAACGTCTGATTCTTTGATATACTCTTGTTCCTCAACATCTTCCACATTTGGATTATATCGAGTTATTTCTAAATCGTTTATATGTTGTCCAAGTTCTGCATTATTGAATTTCCAAGGGGTTCGCTCTCCGCCTTGAGAATACCAAGCTTCAAATGTTGGTTTACCGAGAGTATTATCTAATTTACTGACAAAAATATATCTCATTACATCTAATAAGAATGACTCAATTTCAATTACTTCAACTCTTAATAAATCTTGCTTACATGACGACTCATTAGGGGAAATTTTAAAATCTTCCGAATCCTTAACCGTTTCATCAGTACAAATAGTTTCAACAACTGCCGAAACAAGCCACTTCAATTTTCGTTCCGAAAACTTCTCATTTATAAATTCAGACATACTTTCCAGTGTGTCTTTTTTATTCTGTTCAACAGAATCTTTAAATAAATTAATGAACCTCGAATCATCAAAAGGTAAATACTCTGTTTTAGAAATAATACATTTTTTATAATCAGAAACATTCTTTTTAAACGTGTTTCCGTAAGGCATTTGCTGATTTTCTCCTGTAAAAATATCAACAAAAGACTTCATAATATCAGTTTCGGATAATTTATCAGTTCGTTCTTCCAAGCATCCACGCCGAACCCTACTTTTGGTTTTTCTAGCTTCAAGCATTAGTCCAAACAGAATTCCTCCTGTGATCCGTGGGACAGTTTCAGACATTTTTTACTCCTCGTAACTAATTTAGTAACTGTATCTACTTTATAAACTTTATCTACAATTGCAAATAACGCAATCTACTTCATAATAAAGGGTGAAGATAAAGCAAATGTATATTCGATACTATTATATCAAATTTCACAAGCGTTTTCTTCAAAAGAATAATATTAGTCCTAACTGGTGCGCACCAAATGGACGGATAGAAACAAATATGAAAACTCCGACGATGACGGTCGAGTTCTGCATATATCTGTTTATCCGTTTTTTTGGTGTGCCTTTTTGCACACATCGGTATTCAGTGTAGCTCATAAAAGTTTCTTTCCGTCCTAGAAATGGACTTAGAAAGAGGCTATTATGCCAATAAGAACATTCGAAGACCGTCTCACTCTACAGGATTATATAGATATCAAAAAGTGGGATAAGATATTGAAAAATGACGATAAGTCATATGAGAACGCTAAACGAAGAGATAGATACCATAATCTTGGAAGTTTAGATGCGAACATTTCTAACGAAGGACGTGAAACAGATAAATATGATTTTATCGCTAGTGACTCGTTAGATGGTGAACAAGCTTATATCTATAACGAACTATTAGAAGCTGTGCATAATTATATATCTGCCCTTCCTACGAATGACCAAATTATTATGGTTGAAAAACTAAGAGATAAGCCAACCTCATCGTCTACACTATCTAAAATTGTAGAATGTAGCGACAAAACTGTAACAGCTCACTTCAAAAAATTTCAAAAAGAGTTACAAAAACTCTTAAAAGACTACAGATAGTCTATAAAACTGGTAATCAGACTGATTACCAGTTTTTATATTCAAAAAATAGAATTATATTTGTAATCTAAAATATTATATATTTTAGGGATATACTTTATTTAAATAAAATTCAACAATTATATAAATGTAATTTTTGTATGGATCAAAAACTAATAAGAAAAGAGTTCCACTTATAAATGGAACTCTTATAAACTAGCTTATTGTATTTACTTTCTAGTTATTCTTTAGTGCTTCTTTAATTTCACCAATTGTCGCTGAAACAGTTTTATCTTGAAATGATTTTACTTCTCTATTGCCATCTTTATCAATAGTTTCAACTGGACTACTGTAATCATCTGTTGAGCTCGTCGTAAAACCACCTGATTTATCCGCAATAATTAATTTGTCATCAGGTTGGTTTGAGAAATATTCATTAATTTCTTTTTCAGACTTATTTTTTAGAAGGTTCTTATAAATTTCAATTGTTTGATTTTCTTTTTGTTGAGCTCCTAACGAATTAGCAATAACAGGGTTTAATAAAGCATACGAAATTAATCCTACAGTCAAAATAGTTAACGTTAAAGGTAAAAATTTTTTAGTCATTTTTAAGACCTACTTTCTTTCTATTTATTAAGAGTATACTAATAAGCTGTTTTCTTCTTTAAAATCGTTATATTTTTGTTAAAATCCTTTCTGGATAGGCCTCCATCCTATCCAACCTCATTATATTATTGCTTTTGTTAGAATTCAATTTATTGTATGTGAAACTAGTTCCAGAATATTTTTTAATTTTATCGAAAATAGACATATATGATTTTCTGTTTAGATACCAATTCTGATTAAAAATAATGTATTTTATGATTCTATTTCTGTTGTATCAACGTTTTAACTCTTGTTAGGTCATTTGTTTTAAATTATTTAGTTTTCTACTTTCGAAATCTTTGAACATAATAGAATAAAATTAAAACTTTCTAAAAAACTCCGAAATTCACCTCCTGAATCTCCTATAAGATAGAAAGGAAAAAATCAACAAGTCCAGCTCATGACCTCAAACCGAGCATGTCACCAATACTTTTTATCACAAAATAGAATATACGAGGTATCTCAAAATGAAAATGAAAGCAAAATTCCGCAATGGCGGATACTCAAATCAAACAGCAGAACAATACGTTAGCCTTCAAGATCCAATCTACTTGCTTTGTGATGAGCTTGAAGCACAACAAAAGTATGAAGATGGAAAACCGACGGGTGAAATTGTCGCATATAAGGCTTGGTTTGGGCAAAAGGGATTACCACCATTTCAAGTAAAATTCCTTGAAGAACCTGAACTCCCTGAATATCTTTCCCTTATCACCTTTGACAACTTGCAAGCATGTGAGGTCAACTATAACGTTTACTTTAGAGCTAATGGATTTAAAGAGGTGAAATAATGGTTCCAGCTATCACACAAAAAGAGTTGGAACAATACCTATTACAGAGTCTGAACATGGCTTTGGGCTCTGTATTACAAGGGGAAACTTCTTATACCAACTCTTTTGACATTTCTGTCAAAGAAAACGGATTTATCTTCATTCCTCGTCTTCCATCAGGATTTGTCATTGATGACGAACTGTACCGAAAGATTTTCTTAATCGCTAATGCGTCTCTCTACCCACAATACACGCTATTAAAACAAAATTCTGCCTACTTTATTGCACTGAAAACAGACGATATTCATATTCAACGTGGACTGTTTTTTCCTTGGCAGAAAGGTGTTTCTGAGCGGCTAATCATTCCAGACCTAGAAAAATTCACATTATCGCTAAAAGGTAATGATATCCCTATTATGGCAAATCTAATGATTAACTATGATAAAGTAACTTCTATGGCTATTGCTGGGAACTCAGGTAGTGGTAAAAGCTATGCATTAACTTATCTGTTAAGTATACTGAAAAACATTTCCGACCTGATTATCGTTGATCCTAAATATGATACCCCATCACGGTGGGCAAAGCAGAATCAAATTAGTGTCATCCACCCTCAAGAGAATCGTTCCAAATCCGACTTCGTATCAGAAATTAACGAAAGTTTAAGTCAGTGTTTGACAATAATTCATAAACGACAAAGGATTTTATTTGATGATCCACATCATGAATTTCAACATCTAACTATTGTTATTGATGAGGTGCTTGCTTTATCAGAAGGAATCAACAAAAATATCAAAGATTCCTTCTTCTCTCTGTTATCTCAAATTGCTTTATTAGGGCGATCAACCAAAGTTCACTTGCTTCTTGTAAGTCAGCGTTTTGATCATAGTACAATTCCTGTATCAGTCCGTGAACAATTTAATGTATTGATTCAGGTTGGTAACATCAACCAGAAAACAGTACAGTTCTTATTTCCAGACCTCGATCCAGAAGGTATTGTTATTCCGATCGGAAAAGGAACAGGGCTTATTCAAATCATTGATAACGAGCATCCTTATCAGGTCTTACCCTTGCTGTGTCCAACATACTACACAATGAAAGGTATTTTATAACTTATGCAAACAACACATTTTCAGAAAGTTTTTAATCTCGGTTCTCTGCTGTTTCTTACAGCAATTTTAGGTGCATTCTGCACAGTCTGCTTCGGGTTTAGCATGAATTCATTACAGGAGATTGATTATTTAGTCTTCTTTTATCGTTTTACTAGCGTAATTTTCGCAATTAGCTTATTTACTTCGCTTATGAGCTCTGTAATTCTCTTTTTCCTCATCAGTCGTGAAATCAAGGACCGGCAAAAAGAAGATAACCTATATAACCTGTGGCAATCAATTAAACAAACCTTGTCGATCCGTACTTTTCTACATCAAAGCGAACTCTCAGAAGCCGTAACTACAACTGAACAAGCAAAATTAACACACTACAACCCTATTCATAAACGTTTTAACAAAGCAGTTGATAAATCTATTATAGATGTTAGAAAAGATACAATCATTCTGATGATTCGTATTCCAAAGACTCAGCAAGCAAAGAAGATTCTAGACGATATGAATACAATGATTATCGAAGAAGTTGCTAGATACAATCCTGATTATTTCTTCTCCCCCTCAAATCCAGATAAAAAATGGGCATACTTTGTAGGAACTAAAAGACAATAGCTTAATGGCGCTGTGGCCCACGTAGTGGAAGCCAAACAGCGCCGTTTTTTAATTGCAAAATTTAGGATTAAGTGGGGTGACTACGACCCCCACTTAATCCAATAATCAATAATCAGAAAAAAATTAAATTTTCTCAAAAACTCCGATTTATGCCCTCCCAATCTCCTAATAGATAGAAATAATAAAAAATTGAAAGCGAGGAATTTTACCTATGGCAAAAGAACAACGTTCAAATAAATGGGCTTTTCTATTCTATCAGGAAAGTGCGCCCGAAAACTATTTAGAAATTCTCGAAGAAATTCATGTTCCATTTGTTCTGTCACCGTGGCATGATAAGGACGTAAACAAAAAAACTGGAGAGTTTAAGAAAGCACATAAGCATGGAGCATTCTATTTCAGCTCTCTCAAGAGCTATTCTCAAGTTTCGGAACTTATCAAAGACAAACTGAATGGCCCTGCACATGTTGAACCTGTAATGTCCCCCAAAGGGATGTACGACTACTTTGTCCATGCAGAAAATCCTGAGAAAAGTCAGTACAATATCGAAGATATTGAAACTGGATGCGGATTTGAATTAGATAAATTCCTCATCAGCAATAATAATGATGAATTTCTATCAACCATTATTGATGTGATAGACAAGAATAATTTCACAGAATTTAATCATTTGGTTAGGTATGCGAGAGAAGAAAATCCGACCTTATTAAGGCTTATCGTTGACAAAACATACTTTTTTGCCAAGTATTTAGATTCACGAAGGTATAGCACAGACAAAAGCAAAATCACTTCATCAGAAAATTCCTTGACGAATACTCCTAATGAAACTAGAAACATCATATCAAGCTCTACTTCAATAGAATTATAATGGAGGAAAAGCTATGCAAGTAATCTTACCAGATGAACAAATTCATCAAATTCAACTTTTACTCTCTAATCTTATAAGGAAAGAAATCAGTGAGCAATTAGACAAGAGTGGTATTGAAAGCCCCTATTTGAACAAAAAACAGACTTGCGACTATTTGGGAATTTCCAACAATACTCTTGATTCATGGATTCAAAAGGGGCTTCCATCCATCAAAATCGGAAAAACCATTAGATTCCACAAGGACGCTATTGACAGCTGGCTAAACGGCAACAACTAGAAAAATCAAGATTTTTATTTTATAATGGTCATGATATTTTCTGGTTCGATATAAAGGAGAATATCATGACTATCAGTAAGACAAAAAACGGAACTTACCGCTTAAAAGTCTATATTCCAATAGAAGCACGAATGCCTCTTGGAATCGTTAATAATAACTATTATGATAAAAGATTCAAAACAAAAAAGGAGGCAAGACAAGCAGAGATAGACTTACTTACGAAGTTAAACCAAATTGAAGATAATATGTTTTCAGGACTAGGAAAAGAAGATATCCTTTTCTCAGACTTCTATAAGAATATTTGGTGGGAATCCTATAAAGCAGGTCAAACTACATCTACTTTGAAACCACCAAGCAGGTCAACAATCGCTAATACCAAAACATGTTTTGAAAAGCATATACTACCACTTCTTGGCAACTATACGATTCAATTTTTAAACCAAAATAAACAGGTTATTCTAAATTTGATGACCTCAAAAGCTAACGAATATGCAAACTTCAAAACTTTACGAAGTTACGTTATTTCTATTTTTGATTGGGCGGAAGAACTTGAATATATTGAAGCAAATAGAGTTGCAAAAACTTTAAGACGAATTAAGGCTGTCAGAAAAATTCAACTTGCAGAATCAAAACGTGATGAAGATTTATACTTAACTCATGAGCAACTCCAAGAATGGTTCTCAGCTTTTAAAGAAGATTTAGAAAATGATAAAATATCACTCAAAGATTACGTCCTTTTTTATCTCACTTTTTTCCTCGGAGATAGAAAATCAGAAACATATGCTCTCCAGTGGAAACATGTCGATTTTTCAAAATCTCAAATTCAGTTAATTCAGGCTTTAGATAGATACGGACAAGTAAAATCTACCAAAGGAAATAAAAAAACTATCTTCTCTATTTCTAGTGACTTACTTCAGCTTCTTACCTCTTGGAAAGAACAACAAAAATATGAACTAGCAAAGTTTGGCATCATCAGTAATACAGAACAATTCATCTTCACTTATATAGATACCAAAGGTAATATCAATAAACCTTTACATTCTGACTACCTCAATAATAAGATGAAAACTATCAGAAAGCGACACCCAGAACTTACACACGCTACGCCACACAAATTACGGCATACGGGAGCAACACTCGCTAAACAGGCAGGTATGAGTTTAGAAGCCATTTCCGAAGCCCTAACTCACAGTGACAAAGGTACAACACAGATTTATGTCAATACTTCTAATGTAGTCCCTATGGCAGTTGGCGAATTTGCCTTAAAGTCTTTAAAACAATAAGGTAAAAATAAGGTGAACTTTGAGGTGAACTTTTTCAAAAAACATAAAAAAAGCACCCATGAGGTAAACTCTTGAGTGCTTTGAAACGTTGATATAATCGTATTGATTAACGTTTTGAGAATTGTGATGCTTTACGAGCTTTCTTAAGACCTGGTTTGGAAAGAATGAGTTTCAGTTGGACTAAAAACAGCGTGA
>JAGZKI010000049.1 GCA_018365265.1 Streptococcus parasanguinis
TAGGGCTGTAAAAGCTGATGAAATCAGCGTAGTAGAGCCCACTCAACCACTGCGTCTTGCTCGACAATCCAAAAACAATTGAGAGGCTAGGACTTTTGTACCAGCCTCTTTCAGATTGATAACAAAGTCATCTCAGAAACTTTTCTTAGGTGAGTACGGACGTCAGCGAACTTCGAAGAAGTTCCATGACTTAGTTTTGAGCCTAAGGTCTCAAAACTCCCGAGTGCCTGAAATAATTGTATTTCAGGCACATTTCTCACAGCGAAAAGTTTCAGTGTATGTTTGAATGAACCTTGGAAAAAATATCATTTTCATTATTTTGCATCAATTAGGTTGTTTTATGTAAATGTAATTTGTCCATATTCTAAAAAATTGATTCAGAAGTTTTCACTAAACTCCTTTTTTTATTTCCTCCGCTCTGCATAGTCGACAAAATGAAACTTGTCTAATTTGTGTCGGCTTTCGGTGAATTGGAATTACCGTCCGTCTGCTAGGTGAACTTGGGAGCGGACCGTCACCACGTGTTGGTCTTTTCCAAGATCTAGTAAGATTTTGTCGCGATTATCGATTGGTGAAATCAAAATTTCTTTCTTTTTGGGTCGAAGTGTTTTTCTTTTTGAAAAATATTTTTGAAAGCGCTTGAAAATGCAAAGTCATTCCCTTATAATAAAAGAGGAAAACTTTTTAGGGATGGAGAAACGCATGAGAAAAAACGGTAAAAAGATTCGCCTACTGGGAGTAGCCGCCTTATTGGCTAGTCAGTTGGGGGTCTTTAGCAGTACCCTCACGGTAGTTGCAGACGAGACCACAGCTTCGACTTCAGAGCCAGCGCTAGTGACGAACACTAGTAGTGAGGAGAGCTCGACAAATCATTCGACTTCCGCTACTACAACAACTCCAGAAGCTACGACGAGAGCTTCGAGTGATAAAGAAGAGACATCTAGCAGTTCCTCAGATGATACTGAGGAGAAAACGGTTAAGATCGGGGACATTCAAGGGGAATCGCAACGCTCTCCACTGGAAGGCCAAAAGGTAGCCATCAAAAATGCGGTGGTGACCAAGACAGACCGCTATGGTTTTTATGCCCAAGATATTGAATCGGATGGGAATAGTCGGACTTCAGACGGGATTTATGTTGTTTCCAAATACAAGGTGAAAGTCGGTGACAAGGTTAAAATCACCGGTACCGTCAAGGAAGGCTATATGGAAGAGGTTACCTTGGGAGCTGGGAAGACCTTTAAGGAACCGACGAATAGTTTAACGGTGACCATGCTGGTCGATGCTTGGATCACCAAAGACGGGACAGCCCCTCTTCCAGAAGCTGTGAATATCACTGCGGGGATGCCAGCGGAGGTGAAGCCTAATCCGACTGCTTATGCTCCAGAAACTGATGCTCTCGATTATTGGGAAAGCCTGGAAGGAATGCTCACGGTGGTGAAGAAACCGCATGTCCTTGGTCCCCAGTACAAAGGAGATATCTATGTCTTGGGAGAAGATTTTACAGGCCTTCCTTTAAACAATATTGGGGGTCTGAATCTACGGCCACATGCACAAAATACAGCGACAATCCCGGTTTATGTTGGGAATAAGTTTATCGCAAAAGCCAAGGATTACTTTACAGAAGATGTGACAGGAGTGGTAACGTATCGAAATAGCTTCTATAAATTAGAGCCCACTCAACAGTTGACGGTCCAAGATGGTGGCTTGCAGCGTCAAGCAGCTCAAACCCAACCAAGTGAGGACAAGCTGACCATTGCTTCCTATAATATTGAAAATTTCTCGGCAAACAATGCCAAAAATGAAACCCCAGAGGATAAGGTGACGCTGATTGCCAATTCCTTTATCCATGAAATTTACAATCCAGACATCATTACTTTGATCGAAGTGCAGGACAATAATGGTAGTGTGGATGACGGAACGACCAGTGGTGTTGAAAGTGGACGCAAACTAGCCAATCGGATCAAGGAATTGGGTGGCAAGAGCTATGAGTATACGGAGGTTGCTCCAGTAGATGGCGCTGACGGAGGAAAGCCTGGTTCCAATATTCGTTTGGGAATCCTCTACAATCCAGAACGCGTGAGCTTAGCCAAAAAAGAGGCAGCAACTAGCAACGAGGCAGCGCAATTTGACAAGGGACACCTGGTTAAAAATCCAGCTCGGATTGCCCCTAATGACCCATCGTTTGATCATACTCGCAAGTCCTTAGCCCTTGAATTTGAATTCAAAGGTCAACCAGTTGTGGTGATTGCCAATCACTTGAAATCAAAAATTGGAGATGATGCTATTTATGGGGCAAGCCAACCAGCAGTGGAACATACCTTGCCAACTCGTGAAGCACAAGCCAGTGTCATCCATCAATTCGTCCAAGAAGGCTTGAAGCAAAATCCGAAGACCACCTTTGTTTTGACGGGTGATTTTAATGACTACGATTTCTCAACCACAGCACAGATCCTTGCGGGCAACGAACTAACCAACTTAATGGCCCAACATGATGCAGGCGATCGCTATTCTTATTTCTACCGTGGAAGCAATCAAGTTTTGGATAACATTTTTATCTCAAACAACATGGCAGCTAAAGCAAGGTTTGAACCAGTCCATATCAATGCTTCCTTTATGAAGGAACATGGTCGTGCATCAGACCATGATCCTGTCTTAGTCCAAATCGACTTTAGTGGAGCACAAACTCCAGGAACGCCGACGGATGATCAACAAGGAAATGCAGGACAACCAACGGATCAAACCAGCCCTTCTTCATCGAATACAGGGTCTCAACTAGTCCCTCATCAGGCTCAAGCCAATGAACAAAAGAGTTCACCATCTGAAAGCAAAGAGAAGGGCAAGAACGAAGATGAGAAGCAAGACGACAAGGAAGAGGCAGCAACAGAAACGAAGACACCAGGTAAACGGAAAATCCTTCCATCTACTGGACAAGAAACAAGCTATCTAGCTCTTTTTGGAGTGGCAGTAGCTACGATGATTCTTGTTTGGTACAAGAAGAAGAAGACGACTCACTAGCGTGTTTTATAAGAAAGATCTAAAAAAGGAGTCTCTGGCTCCTTTTTTTCTCCTAAAATACAGGACAGATAGTCCCATATTGGAAACTGTACTAGGACAATGAAAACTACTGAAAAAAACAGATTCTTTTCAAAAAGAAGCTTAAACTCTTTAAAATAGATGGAATCGTGTTATAATAAAGTCATAAAACGTTTTCAAGAGAAGAGGTTCCTCAATGGAAAATGAAACAGTTGACTATGGAAAAGTAACAGGAATGGTACACTCAACAGAAAGTTTTGGTGCAGTAGACGGGCCTGGGATCCGCTTTATTGTCTTCCTTCAAGGCTGTCAAATGCGGTGCCAATACTGCCACAATCCAGATACTTGGGCAATGGAAACCAACAAGTCCCGTGAGCGGACGGTGGATGATGTCTTAGAAGAAGCCCTCCGTTATCGTGGATTTTGGGGCGAAAAAGGGGGAATCACTGTCAGTGGTGGAGAAGCCCTCTTGCAGATTGACTTTTTGATTGCACTTTTTACCAAGGCTCAAGAGTTGGGGATTCACTGTACGCTTGATACCTGTGCCCTTCCTTTCCGGAATACGCCTCGTTATTTGGAAAAATTTGACCGCTTGATGGCGGTGACAGACTTGGTGCTTCTGGATATCAAGGAAATCAATGATGAACGTCACAAAATTGTGACCAGCCATACCAATAAAACGATTCTAGCTTGTGCCAAGTACCTATCTGATATTGGAAAACCAGTCTGGATTCGTCACGTTTTGGTCCCAGGTTTGACAGACCGGGATGATGATTTGATCGAGCTTGGAAAATTTGTTAAAACCCTTAAAAATGTCGATAAATTTGAGATCCTTCCTTACCATACTATGGGGGAATTCAAATGGCGTGAATTGGGAATTCCGTACAAATTGGAGGGTGTGAAACCACCGACAAAAGAACGGGTCCAAAATGCAAAAGATTTGATGGAAACAGAAAGTTACCAAGATTACCTGAAACGGGTCAAAGGATAAAAAGAAGAGACAGTTGGGCCTTCCAGCTGTCTTTTTCTGATGAAATGCACAACTATTCCCTTTCTTTAAATGGCAAAACGTGCTAAAATAGAGTGAATCTATAAATGAAATAAAGAGGTAGAAACATGTCAAAAATTCTCGTTTTTGGTCACCAAAATCCTGACTCAGATGCTATCGGCTCATCTGTAGCTTTTGCTTATCTTGCAAAAGAAGCTTATGGTTTGGATACAGAAGCAGTGGCCCTTGGAACTCCAAATGAAGAAACAGCTTTCGTGTTGGACTATTTTGGTGTGGAAGCACCACGCGTCATCACATCAGCTAAAGCAGAAGGTGCAGAGCAAGTCATCTTGACGGACCACAATGAATTCCAACAATCAGTATCAGATATTGCTGAAGTAGAAGTATATGGTGTAGTGGACCACCACCGTGTGGCTAACTTCGAAACTGCCAGCCCACTTTACATGCGTTTGGAACCAGTTGGATCAGCATCTTCTATCGTGTACCGCATGTTCAAAGAACACGGTGTAGCAGTGCCAAAAGAATTGGCAGGTTTGATGCTTTCAGGTTTGATTTCAGATACTCTTCTTTTGAAATCTCCAACAACTCACCCATCTGATAAAGTGATTGCGCCAGAATTGGCTGAATTGGCTGGTGTCAACTTGGAAGAATATGGTCTTGCAATGCTCAAGGCTGGTACTAACTTGGCAAGCAAATCAGCAGAAGAATTGATCGACATCGATGCCAAGACTTTTGAATTGAACGGAAATAACGTTCGTGTGGCTCAAGTGAACACAGTTGATATTGCGGAAGTTTTGGAACGCCAAGCTGAAATCGAAGCAGCTATCCAAGCTGCCAATGCCGCTAACGGCTACTCTGACTTTGTTTTGATGATTACAGACATCGTCAACTCAAACTCAGAAATCTTGGCTCTTGGTGCCAACATGGACAAGGTAGAAGCAGCCTTCAACTTCAAACTTGAAAACAACCACGCTTTCCTTCCAGGTGCCGTTTCACGTAAGAAACAAGTGGTTCCTCAATTGACTGAAAGCTTTAATGCATAATGATAAATGGGGAAACCCATTATTAAAAAGGAGTTTCGGCTCCTTTTTTGCTAGGAGAAGATCATGTTAGAGACGGGCGATTTGATTTTTGTGAGAGAAGATACGGAAATGGGGCAGGCCATCCAGGTATCTACTGGCAACTATAGCCATGTGGCTATCTTTTTGGACGGTTTCATTTATCATGCCACGGTAGAAGGTGGCGTCCTTTCCCAAGCCCCTGAGGATTTCTTTGAAGCTGGAAAAGTCTATGACCTTTATCGCTATGCGCAGATTGATTGTCCAGAGGTCAAAAAGCGGGCAGAAAACCTTTTAGGGGCTCCCTACAATGCTTCCTTTTATCCAGATGGAGCTGGTTTCTATTGTTCCCAGTTCATTGCTGAACTACTTCCTATTTTTGAAACCATTCCCATGAAGTTTGGAGATGAGGAACAAGAGATTAGTTCGTTTTGGGAAGATTACTACAGAGAGCTTGGTCTAGCGGTTCCTTCAGATCAGCCCGGGACCAACCCGAGTCAGTTAGCCCAATCACCACAGCTACAGTTTAAAGAAAGGTATTTGGATGATTTGGATTCATGAAACAACAATCTGAATCTTTGATACAGTTTATAAGAGTTGCATCAAACTAAAGAAAAATATGTTCTACGTTCGAATACAACTTGTAAAAGTTGTATTTTTTTCTAATATCCTCTGGATGTTTCTTGTTTAGACAGATAAAATATGATATACTTCACAAAAAAACTAACCACTGGTTAGTTTTTGCTGGAAATCAAAGGAGGAAGTAAATATGTCTTTCTTGTATCGTTTATTAACACGTACAAAACAAATCAGTCCACATATAAAAAAGTTTGAGTCCGAATTGGGCATTTTTGTTGTCAGCATATGGCTAGTTGAATCATCTGGTCGCTTTTATGTGATTGATACGGGAATGCGAGGAATGGAGAAGTACGCTGCCCAGTTTTTACTCCCACAAAAAATTGAAGCAATTTTTCTGACCCATGGACATCCAGATCATATCAAAGGTTTGCCCTATCTTAGACAGCACTTTGGGAACATCCCGACTTTAATCAGTGAGAAGGAATTCCCCTATATTTCAGGCAAAGAACCTTTTCCTAATAGAAAAGAGAAAGAAAAAGTCATTTTTGACCCGGTTACTTTTATAACTGTTGAAAGTCAAGAGGGTCAAGACTTGTTAAGTAGGGCAGGATTAAAACCCCTATTTTCTCCTGGTCATTCCCCTGGTCATGTTGTTTATTACCATGAAGAGGATCAAGTTTTAATTGCTGGAGACCTTTTTACAGCTACGAGAAATGGAAAGTTGCGTCCACCAATGAAAGGATATACAGCAGATATGAGACAAGCTTTAGCTAGTGGAGAAAGAATTATCAAGAGATATTCGCAGGCACTTGTTAGTGTTTGTCATGGTAGTGAGGTAAAAGATGCAGTACGAGATTTTGAGGCATCGGATGGGTTTAAAGGGAGTTTGTAATGGCAAAGGATACAAGATCTAGAATTATCAGGGCAGCCGAAGAACTTTTCCGGACAGAATCTCAGCAAAAAGTAGGAATCAGGCAGATTGCTCAAGCTGCAGGATGTTCACATACAGCTATTTATCAGTATTTTAAAAAGAAAGAGGATATATTATATGCAGTAGCGGAAAAACCGTTAACTCATCTCTATCATACTTGCTTAGAAATCAGTCATTCCAAGCAGAATGATAAGGAACGTCTGCTTCAAATCTGTCAAGTATACGTGGATTTTGGGTTTAGAGAACGTAATATTTATGAATTATTGATTTTTTACCGTGGAGAGCATGAAGATTCAGGCGATTGTTCGCAACCGTTGATGCAATTGAGAATGAAAAGTTATCGTTTGTTGGAAGAAGCTATTGATGTCTTTTTACCGAAAGACTTATCTGATGCAGAAGCGCTAAATATTCGTAGTGGAATCTTTATTTTTTTACATGGCTTAGTGAGTATCTACAGTAGGGACAATGAAGAATGTCCAGAACGCATTAAGCAACTACTGACTGATTTTATTTCTTTTAAAATAATAGAAATGAAATGAGTTGGAATAACTTATGGGGCTTCTACAGTAAACTTGGATTGAAAAGACTAAGTTCTTTTATTGCCTTATTTTCCCCTCTTGCCTGCCTATCCATAAATTGAAGATTTTGTCCTTTGGTATTGATTTCGCTTAAACTAATTTTTATGTTACAATAAGAACGAACCGATAAAACAGTAAACGAGACCTATTTATGATTACAATCATTAATCCTACACGTTTGACACGTCAGCCATTTTTCAAGGACTTGATCAACTTTTTGGATCAGCATGACGATGTGATCCTGCGGCAAATCAAGGCCCAATTTCCAGATCAACCAGTGGATAAGCTGATGGAGGAGTATATCAAAGCGGGCTTCATCCTTCGAGAAAATAAACGCTACACCCTCAACCTGCCCTTCTTGAAGTCAGCTGATCTTGTTGACTTGGATCAGGAGGTCTTTGTTCGAGAGGACAGTGCAGTTTATCAAGAATTAAAAGCCAAGGTCTTCCAAACGGAACTCCGCAACACGACCAATGCAGCGATTTTGGTGGAGGAGACGGACTTTGCGCGAAATGCACAGACACTTTCCAATTACTTCTACAAGGTGAAACACCAATACCCTTTGACGGAGGAGCAAGAGAAACTCTATGCCATCTTGGGAGATGTCAATCCTGAGTATGCTCTTAAGTATATGACTAGCTTTTTGCTCAAATTTCTCAAAAAAGAAGTAGTCCAGCAAAAGCGCAAGGACATCTTTGTCGATAGTTTAGAAATCTTAGGCTATATCCGCAAAAATGATGAAGGCAAATATGAATTAGCAGTGGACTTGGATAAGGAAAGACTGATGTTTATCAAACAATAGAAAGAGGCTAGGAAAACTTCCTAGCCTTGTTTTTTTTGATTATAGATAACGTTCAGCGATGGCGGCGTCACCTGGATACTCTTCTTTTACGCCATTGACGATTTGGTAGCAGTCTGCTCCTTTTCCAGCGATAATAACAGCATCTTCAGGCTTGCTGGTTGTCGCCATAGCCAGTTGAATGGCTTCTTCGCGATCTGCGATTTTCTCGACAGGGCGCGTGATAAAACTACTAATCTCTTCAGCGATAGCCAAAGGATCTTCATAGTTGGGATCATCCGCTGTGAGGAAGACTTGGATCTCAGGATGGTCTTCCAAGAGTATGCCAAAGTCCTTGCGGCGGCTCTCTCCTTTATTCCCAGTTGATCCGAGAACTAGTGAAATGGTCCCCGTTTGATGGGTTTCGACAACAGAGAGTAGTTTTTTCAAGCTATCACCATTATGGGCGTAGTCGATGAAGACCTTAGCGCCGTTTTGCTGAGTCAAGACTTCCATTCGGCCTGGAACGCGCGTCTTAGCAATCCCTTTTTGGATATCCTCGAGGCTCGCACCTAGGCGAAGGCAGGCAAGACCTGCTGCTACAGCATTTTCTTGGTTGAAGTGACCAATCAGTTGGATATCATAGTTTCCAGCTAATTTACCAGTGGCTGAGAAGCTGAAAGCTTTGGAGTTTTCAATTTGATTCTCAGACTGGCTTCCATAAAAATCGTGGTCTTGGTTCGCGACTTGGTCCGCTAAAACTTGGAAATGATCCATATCGCTATTGATGACTACGGCTTGGCTATTCTTCATGAGGAGACGTTTGTGGTAGAAATAATCCTCAAAAGTTGGGTGTTCAATCGGTCCAATATGGTCTGGACTGATGTTGAGAAAAACACCGACGTCAAAGGTCAGACCGTAAACCCGCTTCACCAGATAAGCTTGACTGGAGACTTCCATAATAAGGTGGGTCCGATCATTCGTTACTGCCTCAGCCATCATGGCAAAAAGATCCAAGCTCTCTGGCGTTGTCAGGGTCGATTTAAAGAAGTTTTTACCATCCAGTGTAGTATTCATGGTCGACAGCATAGCTGGTCGGTGACTTTGTTCCAAAATATGGTAAGCAAAATAGGCCGCGGTTGTCTTTCCCTTAGTCCCTGTGAAGGCCAATAGTTTTAATTGTTTCTCAGGGTGTCCATAAAACTCCATGGCGATTAAGCTCATGGCCTGTTTGATATCATTGACGAGGATGGCAGGAATACCAACTTCATAATCTTTTTCAGAGACATAAAAGCCGAGTCCATTAGAAATAGCCTGTTCCAGGTATTCTTTTTTGAAGTTGGCCCCTTTGACAAAAAAGAGGGTGCTAGCAGAAACCTTCCGGCTATCATAGCTAATAGCATCAAAATTTGTTCCTTCTAGGTGGTAGTAGTATTCACCATTTACTAGAACTTCTCGGAAATTTTGGTCATGTTTTAAAATGTTGAGGGTTTGTTCAATTGTAATCATAAAACTATTGTAAACCTAAAGTCCCTATTTTACAAGTGTCATGGAAAAGTTTATAATGAAGAGAAGAAGAAACGAAAGAGGATACCAATGAGTCACGAACAAAATGACCAGCAAGCCCAGATGCTACGCGGGACTGCCTGGATGACAGCCAGCAACTTTATCAGCCGTTTGCTAGGAGCCGCTTATATTATTCCTTGGTATATTTGGATGGGGAAATATGGGCCACAAGCCAATGGTCTTTTTACAATGGGCTACAATATCTATGCTTGGTTTCTCTTGATTTCGACAGCTGGAGTGCCCGTAGCTGTTGCCAAGCAAGTAGCCAAATACAATACCCGGGACCAAGCCGATCATAGCTTTGCTTTGATTCGGGGCTTCTTGAAATTTATGGGAATTTTAGGCCTAGGATTTGCCATTCTCATGTATCTTTTGTCTCCTGTCTTTGCGAGCCTTTCAGGTGGGGGAAAAGAGTTGATTCCGATCATGCAGAGCCTTTCTTGGGCTGTCTTGATCTTTCCTTCGATGAGTGTCATTCGGGGATTTTTCCAAGGTTTTAACAACATGAAGCCTTACGCTATAAGCCAGATTGCAGAACAAGTGATCCGGGTCATCTGGATGTTGCTTACGACCTTCTTCATTATGAAGATTGGCTCAGGAGATTATGTGCAGGCTGTTACGCAGTCGACCTTTGCTGCCTTTATCGGGATGGGAGCGAGCCTTCTGGTTCTCTTTTATTACCTTGCAAAAACAGGCTTGCTCTCATCTATTTTGAGAAAGCAAGAGGGAAGTGAAGGAATCGATACTCGTGCGCTTCTCATGGATACTATCCGTGAGGCCATTCCTTTTATCATCACAGGTTCCGCCATTCAGCTCTTCCAAATTGTCGACCAGATGACCTTTATCAATGTCATGTCTTGGTTTACAGATTATAGTCAGAAACAGCTCTTGGTCATGTTTAGTTATTTCTCTGCTAATCCAAACAAAATCACCATGATCTTGATCGCAGTAGCGACTTCGATTGGGGGAGTTGGGATTCCTCTGTTGACTGAGAATTATGTCAAGGGCGACTTAAAAGCTGCAGGCAAGCTTGTACAGGATAACTTGACCATGTTGCTAGCCTTCTTGCTTCCAGCTACCTTTGGTGCAGTTGCAGTCGCAAAACCACTTTATACAGTATTTTATGGACAACCAGATGGCTTGGCTTTGGGACTCTTTATCGTAGCGATGTTGCAGACGGTGATTTTGGGTCTTTACACAGTCTTGTCCCCAATGATTCAAGCTCTCTTCCAAAACCGCAAAGCTATTCGCTACTTCCTCTATGGAGTAGTGGTGAAATTGGTCCTCCAAATTCCATTTATTCTGGTCTTTCGTTCTTATGGGCCGCTTTTGTCAACAACTATCGCCTTACTGGTACCAATCGTACTCATGTATCGGGAGATCCAAAGCATTACTCAGTTTAATCGGACCATCGTCTTCAAGCGCACCTTGCTTGGTTCCATTCTGACCGTGGTGATGCTACTTGGAGTCTTGATCGCAGGCTTGATTTTGGGCTGGATTTTCTCACCAAATGGCCGTGTATCGAGCATGATTTATATCATCGTCATTGGTGGCTTAGGTGTTGCTATTTACGGAGCTTTAGGATTATGGCTACGGTATTTTGACCGCTTTATCGGAGGGCAAGCAGCACGTCTCAGACAAAAATTCCGGATTAAATAAATTAGAGGTTGGGACAAAAGTCCTAGCCTCTTCTTGTTTTTGGATTGTCGAGCAAGAAGCAGTGGTTGAGTGGGCTCTACTACGCTGATTTCATCAGCTTTTACAGCCCTACTCAACTGTGCGGAGGTGGGACGACGAAATCAAATTCTAACGAATTACCGATTTCTGTCCCACTCTCTTTTCTTATAGTTTGAAACTATAGCTGGGTCTTGAAAATGGGAAAACCACTCTCCTCATAATAGTGATAAAATAGTAAGCAGTTAGATTAATTGATTATCGGAGGGCAATATGAGTAAAAAACGCAATATCAATACGATTTTGGCACAGGCAGGAATCAAGTCAGATCAAGCGACGGGAGCTTTGACGACTCCGTTGCATTTTTCAACAACTTACCAACACCCAGAATTTGGTCAGTCTACAGGTTTTGACTATACCCGTACGAAAAATCCAACACGCGCAACAGCTGAAAAGACTTTGGCAGCTATCGAAAGTGCAGATTATGCTTTGGCGACAAGCTCTGGAATGTCAGCTATTGTGCTTGCTTTTAGCATTTTCCCTGTTGGTTCAAAAGTCTTAGCCGTTCGTGACCTTTATGGAGGCTCTTTCCGCTGGTTTAACCAACAAGAGCAAGAAGGTCGTTTCTCTTTCACCTATGCCAATACGGAAGAAGAACTGATCCACCATCTAGATAATGATCCGGTGGATGTCCTCTATATTGAAACACCAACCAATCCATTGATGTTGGAATTTGATATTGCTCATTTAGCTAAATTGGCCCATGCAAAAGGTGCCAAAGTCGTGGTGGACAATACTTTCTATAGCCCTATCTATCAACGTCCGATTGAAGAGGGAGCTGATATTGTCCTACATTCAGCAACCAAGTACCTGGCTGGTCACAACGATGTCTTGGCTGGTGTTGTCGTGACAAATGAGGCAGACTTGTATGACAAACTCTTTTACAACTTGAATACGACAGGTGCTGTTCTTTCCCCATTTGACAGCTATCTGTTGATCCGTGGTCTCAAGACACTTTCTATTCGGATGGAGCGCTCCACAGAGAATGCTCGCAAGGTGGTCGAGTTTTTGAAAACCTCCCCTCAGGTCAAAGAAGTCCTCTACACCGGAAAAGGTGGAATGGTCTCCTTTAAAATTCAAGATGAGAAAAAAATTCCTAACTTGTTGAATTCCCTTCAAGTCTTTACCTTTGCTGAAAGTCTTGGCGGAGTTGAAAGTTTGATCACTTATCCTACCACTCAGACTCATGCGGACATTCCTGCAGAAGTTCGCCATTCATATGGTTTGACAGATGATCTTCTTCGGTTGTCCATCGGAATCGAAGATGCGGATGATTTGATTGAAGATTTGAAACAAGCATTGGAGGCTTAAGATGACCAAATATGATTTCACGACTTTACCGAATCGCTTGACCCACCATACCTACAAGTGGAAAGAAACAGAGACAGATCCAGAAATCATCCCGGCTTGGATCGCGGACATGGATTTTAATGTCATTCCAGAAGTACGAGAAGCAGTTATCGGCTATGCAGACCAAATGGTCTATGGCTACACCTATGCATCGGATAGCCTCTACCAGTCTATCCTTGATTGGGAAAAAGAAGAGCATGGCTATTCCTTTGACAAGGAAGCTGTCGTCTTTATCGAAGGTGTTGTTCCAGCCATTTCAACAGCTATTCAAGCTTTCACCAAGGAAGGGGATGCTGTCTTAATCAATACGCCGGTCTATCCTCCATTTGCCCGAAGTGTCAAGCTCAATCGTCGAAAATTGATCGAAAATTCATTAATTGAAAAGGATGGTCTTTTCCAAATTGATTTTGATCAGCTGGAAAAAGACATTGTGGAGCAAGAGGTTAAACTCTATGTTTTGTGTAATCCGCACAATCCTGGAGGCCGTGTATGGGATCGTGAAGTCTTGGAAAAAATCGGCCACCTCTGTCAAAAACATGGTGTCCTTCTCGTTTCAGATGAGATCCACCAAGATTTGGCCTTGTTTGGCCACCGTCATACCAGCTTTAACACAGTTGATCCCAGCTTTAAAGACTTCAGTTTGATCTTAACCAGTGCAACCAAGACTTTCAATATTGCAGGAACAAAAAATTCCTATGTGGTCATTGAAAATCCAAAGCTTCGTACGGCTTTTAAACAACGGCAATTGGCCAATAATCAACATGAAATCTCAGGATTGGGCTATATTGCAACAGAAGCGGCTTATCGTCACGGCAAACCTTGGTTGACAGAGCTCAAGCAAGTCTTTGAAAAACACATTGACTATGTCGTAGATGAATTGCATGAAAAGACCAAAATCCGTGTCATGAAGCCCCAAGGAACCTATCTTCTTTGGTTGGACTTTTCAGCCTATCCTTATACCGATGATGAGCTGCATGCTAAAATCCATGACCAAGCCAAATTGATTTTGAACCGTGGAACAGATTTCGGAAAAGAAGGAACCTTGCATGCCCGCCTCAATGTGGCAGCTCCCTTCACCCTCATTGAAGAAATCACCAAACGCTTGGTGGAAACTTTTCACAAATAAGTGTTGACTTTCTGTAAGTGAAGGAGTACAATATACTCGAAATACGGTAGGTGAGGCTACCACAAGGATACGGATGACTACCGCAAAGCAGTGGAGACACTACTCGTTGGTCAACAGTTCTGATCGCAAAGGTCAAGACTAAGTTCATTTCATTGCCTTGTGGAGCTAAAGCTTGGACGGTCAGTTTTTTGAGAGTTTTGATTGAAAAATAAATGACGAGTTTCATGAGTCCTACCGATCGAGGGTAGGACTCTTTTTTATGCCTTACCAAGAAAAGAGAAAGGAGAGAGCTATGATACAAATCGACGATCATCCCGAACCGCACCGAACCAGCCAATCGCTGATTTGTGTCGTAGGGACTCCAAAAGTGATTGGCTCCTGATTGAAAAAGGAGATACTAATGCAAACAAATAAAGAAAGACTCATTGCTGCTCTTCAAGAACCACTTGAAAGCACCTTTGCCAACTACAAAACCAGTGCCCTTGGTTTGGTTGACGATCAAGTAGAAGAAAACCGTGATATTTATGGCGAAAATGTCATCACAAAAGGTCAAGAAGATTCCATGATCAAAAAGATCTACGAATCGATCATCAATCCTTTTACGGTGATTTTGTTGGTCATTGCGCTGGTTTCCTTCATTACTAATGTCTGGCTAGCAAAACCAGGTGAACAGGATCCAACGACCTCCATCATCATTGTGACCTTGGTCTTGATCTCTGGTGGTATCCGCTTCATTCAAGAATTGCGGAGCGACAAAGCAGCTAGCAACTTATCACGTATGATTGTCAATACAGCGACCGTTCTGCGTGATGGATCGGAACAAGAAATTCCGATCGATGAAATCGTCGTAGGTGATGTGATCAAACTGAGTGCCGGCGATATGATCCCAGCAGATGTGGTCTTGATTGATTCCCGTGACTTCTTTGTCCAACAATCTGGTCTCACGGGGGAAAGTGATGCTGTTGAAAAGGTTTGTCTCAGAAAAGCCGACAGTCAAAATCTAGATAGTCTCTTGGAAAGTGAAAGTTTGGCCTTTATGGGGACCAATGTCATCTCCGGACGGGCGACAGCCTTGGTCTTGGTCGTGGGAGATGAAACCATGATGGGAGCTATTGAGCAAACCATCAACACTTATGACGAACCAACCTCATTTGAGAGAGAAATGAATACCATCTCTTGGCTCTTGATTCGGCTCATGTTAGTGATGGTGCCCATTGTCTTTGTGATCAATGGCCTCACAGATGGTGACTGGTTAGAAGCGGGTGTCTTTGCCCTCAGCGTTGGGGTTGGTTTGACTCCGGAAATGCTGCCGATGATTATTACAGCGAGTCTTGCTAAGGGATCCATCATCATGGCCAAGGAAAAAGTCGTTATCAAAAAACTCAATGCCATCCAAGACCTCGGCGCTATCGATATTTTGTGTACTGATAAGACAGGAACCTTGACCCAAGATGAAATCGTTTTGGAGTATCCGCTTGATATCCATGGCGATTTGGATCTATCAGTCCTTCGCCGGGCTTACTTGAATTCCTATTTCCAAACCGGGCTAAAAAATTTGATGGACCGAGCGATTATCAATCGGACCCAGAAAGAAGCCAAGAAACATGAGATTGTCCGCGATCTGGATCAGACCTTCCATAAGATTGATGAATTGCCCTTTGATTTTGAACGTCGTCGCATGAGTGTCATTGTCAAAGACGAAGACGATGTGGTCAGCATGGTGACCAAGGGTGCCTTGGAAGAAATGCTTTCTGTATCGACTTATGTTGAGTACAAAGGGGAGATTAAACGCCTGACAGATGAAGTCCGTCAAGAGGTCCTCGCTGAAGTTGCTCAATTAAATGAACAAGGTCTTCGTGTTTTGGGCGTCAGCTACAAAACCGACTTGGACGAAAATGACATCTTTAGTGTTGAAGATGAACGAGACATGATCCTAACCGGTTACCTTGCCTTTCTTGATCCACCAAAACCTTCTGCAGCTCCAGCAATCAAAGCTCTTGCAGAATATGGGGTAACCACCAAGATCTTAACTGGGGACAATGAAAAGGTCACCCAAGCTGTCTGTGAAAAAGTAGGACTAGATGTCGAGCGGATTCTTTTGGGAAGCGAAATCGATACGATGACAGACCAAGAGTTAGCACAAGTTGTGGAAACAACAACGGTTTTTGCCAAACTATCACCCGATCAAAAAGCGCGGATCATCCTCTGCCTCAAGAATAATGGCCACAAGGTGGGTTACATGGGAGATGGGATCAACGATGCTCCATCCATGAAGGTCTCAGACGTTGGGATCTCCGTGGATACCGCTGTGGATATCGCCAAGGAAACAGCAGATGTCATCCTTCTGGATAAGGACTTGATGGTCCTTGAAAAAGGTTTGGTTGAAGGCCGCAAGGTCTATGCCAATATGACCAAGTATATCAAGATGACGGTCTCTTCTAACTTCGGGAACATCTTCTCTCTGCTCTTTGCCAGCATCTTTTTGCCTTTCCTTCCAATGGCTCCCGTTCATTTGATTGTGCTCAATCTTATCTATGATCTTTCTTGTATCGCCCTTCCTTTTGACAATGTCGACAAGGAATTCCTCAAGAAACCTCGTATCTGGGAAGCAAACTCTATCATGCGCTTTATGGCCTGGATTGGTCCAATTTCATCTGTATTTGATATTATTACCTACATGCTTCTTTACTTCCTTGTTGTTCCTATGATTTTAGGTCATGGCTACAACCATGGAGCAGCAGATGCAGCAGCCTTTATCATGGTTTTCCAAACTGGATGGTTTATCGAATCTATGTGGTCTCAAACCATGGTTATCCATATGTTGCGTTCACCAAAACTTCCATTTATCCAAAGTCGTCCAGCCTTCTCAGTCGTGGTGACGACCCTAGCAGCAGCCTTCTTTGTAACCTCCCTTCCATATAGTCCTTTGGCTTCTATCTTGAAGTTGAGCCAACTAAATGGATTGTACTTTGTTCTATTGTTTGCGATTATCGTCCTTTATATGCTGAGTGTGACGGTTGTCAAACGTATCTATATTAAGAAATACAAAGAATGGTTGTAATTGATTGATAGAAAGAGTGAGTCCGAACTTAAAAAATTAAGTGTAAGGGCTCTCTTTTTTTTGTAAAATTTGGTATAATAAGAAGAATGTAAAGTTGGAAATGAAGATTTCCATGTGCTGTGAGTATCAAAAAGGAGTAACAGAAAGAGGGTGAGCTTGACTCCGCTTTTATCATAGCTCTTTTTTGAATAATAACAGCTTAGAAAGAAGGATCTCAAAATGGGAAAATTAGAAGTTATTACACATCCACTGATTCAACACAAATTGTCTATTCTCCGCCGCACGGATACCTCTACGAAGGCCTTTCGTGAATTGGTAGATGAAATTGCTATGTTGATGGGCTATGAAGTGTTGCGTGAATTGCCTCTTGAAGATGTTGAGATTGAAACTCCTATTACTAAAACGGTTCAAAAACAAATCGCAGGGAAGAAGTTGGCTATTGTCCCAATTCTTCGTGCAGGGATTGGGATGGTTGATGGTCTCTTGAGTTTGGTACCAGCTGCTAAGGTTGGCCATATCGGGATGTACCGTGATGAAGAAACCTTGAAACCAGTTGAATACTTGGTGAAATTGCCAGAAGATATTGATCAACGTCGTATCTTTGTAGTAGACCCGATGCTTGCTACGGGTGGATCCGCTATTCTAGCGATTGATTCCTTGAAAAAACGTGGCGCTAGCCATATCAAGTTTGTCTGCCTAGTATCAGCGCCAGAAGGGGTGAAAGCTCTTCAAGAAGCTCACCCAGATGTTGATATCTTTACAGCAGCCCTCGATGATCATTTGAATGAACATGGCTACATTGTTCCTGGTCTTGGAGATGCAGGTGACCGTTTATTCGGTACCAAATAAGAAGCCATTCATGATTCGTACGAAAGGTGCTTAAGATTTGACCTTTTTTGACCATTGGTTTATAATAGCACATATACTTTGAACCTCACGAATCGTGAGAATGAATGGATACTAAAGGAGAAGAATAGATGATTCCAGTAGTTATTGAACAAACCAGTCGTGGAGAACGTTCTTACGATATTTATTCCCGTCTGTTGAAAGATCGAATTATCATGGTAACAGGACCAGTTGAGGACCAAATGGCTAACTCCATTATCGCTCAATTGCTCTTCTTGGATGCCCAAGATAATACAAAAGATATCTATATGTATATCAATACCCCAGGTGGCTCTGTCTCTGCAGGTCTTGCCATCGTAGATACCATGAACTTTATCAAGTCAGATGTCCAAACCATTGTTATGGGGATGGCAGCTTCTATGGGAACTATTATCGCTTCAAGCGGTGCGAAGGGCAAACGCTTCATGTTGCCAAATGCCGAGTACATGATTCACCAACCAATGGGTGGTACTGGTGGTGGTACCCAACAAACCGATATGGCGATCGCAGCAGAACACTTGCTCAAAACACGGAATAACTTGGAAAAAATCCTTGCGGAAAATTCAGGTCAATCCATTGAAAAAGTGCATGCTGATGCGGAACGTGATAATTGGATGAGCGCGCAAGAAACACTTGAATATGGCTTTATTGATGAAATCATGGCCAATAATAAATTGGGCTAAACCATCCTATGGGAAGGTCCGTCAAGAGGCTGGGACAAAAGTCCTAGCCTCTCAATTATTTTTGGATTGTCGAGCAAAACGCAGTGGTTGAGTGGGCTCTACTACGCTGATTTCATCAGCTTTTACAGCCCTACTCAACTGTGCGGAGGTGGGACGACGAAATCGAATTCTAACGAA
>JAGZKI010000050.1 GCA_018365265.1 Streptococcus parasanguinis
TCCCACGGAAAATCGTTTTACGGCACGTGCGTAAAATAAATTACCAATAATTAAGACAATCATTCCTGGTAGAATGAGGAGTCCAGAAACCATTGAGGAGAGGTTTAAATAAGTTTGAAAATAAAGTCCTAGCACCAAAACAATACCATATAATGAAATGTTAACTACTAAACCTAACAGATTAGAGACAATAAACTTAGCATTTTTTAATAGTTGGTGGGGAACAATAGGTGCTTTACTTTTTTTATCGTGGACTACTAAACCAACAGTAAATAATATAAACAGGAGAAGAAACAATAAAAGATTTAGGTTACTATAGCCATATTGATTCCCTTCAACAAGGTAAATAACTAGACTTCCGATAGTTGCAACAAGAAATATATTACTGAAAATGTCAATTCTAGTCTTTGGATTGGCAATATTGTTTTTCACAAGAAGTAATATTGAAATTACTGTCAAAATTCCCAATGGAATATTGATTAAGAAAATACCCCTCCATCCGAAGTAGTTAATAATTAGTCCACCAATAAAAGAACCAGTACCGGTTGCAACAGAAATAATTGCTGTCCAAATTCCTAACATACGTGCTCTTTTAGTAGAATCAGGGTATGAAATGAATAAAAGTGCTAATGAACTAGGCATAAACAAAGAAGCACCGAAACCTTGAACGAATCTAAGTATGATTAATGTTTCAATATTTGGTGAAAAAGAGCACCCAAATGAGGCAAGTGTAAAAATTGTCATTCCAAATAATAAAATTCGTTTAGCACCATATTTTGTTGTTAGATTTCCTGAAAGTAGGAGTAAAGAGCCTAAAGCTAGTGTATAGGCGTTAATAATCCAAATGGATTGCTCTAATGAGACGCTCATAGCTGTTTCAATATGGGGAACAGCAAGAACCACTCCGGTTGTATCTAGGACCGCCATAATGTATCCTAGTGAAAGAATAAAAAGTAGATAAGCTGGCGCTTTTGTATTTGTTTTTTTCATCAAGCTTCCTCCGTTATTTCATCAAACCAATTTTCATTTATCAATCAAAAGCAATATATTTAACTTTCTGAAAATATTTTACTTGAGTATATCCAGTGCCAAAGTATCTTCCATCAGCGCAACCGAGAATATCTTTGATACGGTCAAACTTAGTTGTAATATCCATAGTAATTTCCCCTTTCAAATGATATAATTAGCTTATCATGTAATAATTTCTGAAACAAGAAGGGAAAAAAAGTATAGTAACTATCAAAAAAGGAGGAAATGAATGGAGACTTGCAAGAAGCAATCTTTGAAAAAATCAATTTGTCCAGCAAGAAGGGTCTTGAATTTACTAAAAGGTAAATTTACTCTTGAGATCTTATCTGAAATTATTGATGGTAATATACATTATAGTAGTCTTTTGCGTAGTGTAGAAGGTATTAATCCTAGAATATTAGCTCAACGATTACATGATTTTGAGCAAGAAGGTATTTTATCAAGAAAAGTTTTACCGACATCGCCTCCACAGGTTGAATATAAAATGACAAAAAAAGGTATTGCTCTAAGAAGTATCGTTGAAGAAATGAAAAAATGGGAGCAAACTTATGGTGATTAGAGATTAGATTGAATTTACGTAATTTATTACTAATATTTTTCTATAAATAGATAATGTAATTACGAAAGATTTGGTAACCTTTTTAATCAAGGCAACGTCAATACTAGTAGTATGTACTGGAATTTTTTTGATGCTCTAATAAATATAGAAATGAGATTGAAAGTAATAAAAACAAACGCCAAAAATGACGTTTGTCTTCAATATAAAAGAGAGGGTTAAACCTCTCCTTTTTGTTGGGCGATGCGAATATTATTGGGAACCAAACTGATTTTCTGGATCTCAGAAATTCGAATAATCGTGGACATACTCTTTTTAAAATTTTTCACGATCAGTTGTCGGCGTTCATGGTCATACTTGACAATATCGCCTGTAAAACTCTTGTTTGAAAAAATAACATGAACTCCTTGTTTTTTTCGCAATGCTTGTTGAATGATTTCAATAATTCTCTCATCTTCTAATGGGGCAGGGGTACTGACTTTTCCATTGAAAAATTCATTTGCTCGGTCTTTAACGATCTCGAGAAATTTTTTCATAGCTAAATTCTCCATAACTTGATACAATATATTATAGATAATTTCAACGATTTTGTAAATGATTTACGAATAATAGAGATGAGAAGGCAAGAAAGGAGTCGTAAAATGGCAGAATTTTCATTCCAAATCGAAGAACATCTACTGGTCTTGTCAGAAAATGACAAGGGTTGGACCAAGGAATTGAACCGTGTAAGTTTTAACGGTGCTCCAGCTAAGTATGATATCCGGACCTGGAGTCCCGACCATACAAAGATGGGGAAAGGCATTACACTCACGAACGAAGAGTTTCAAGTTATGCTCGATGCATTTAAAAATTAAAATAAAAAAGAGGCCCTTCAAGGACTTCTTTTTTGTTATAGTCTAAGACTATATAGATGTCAAAGATATTAGATTATCCCAAACCCTTGTTTATCAATTGTTAGACTGCTATAATGGTTGCATTGATGAATTAATGTAAAATTTATAGGAAAGAGGAATTCATATTGACACATACACATGCACCTTATCGCATAGACCATGTTGGTTCATTCCTTCGTCCAGCAGCTTTGGTTCAGGCTCGTGAAGATTTCTCAGCTGGAAAAATCAGTCAGGCTGACTTAACAAAAGTAGAAGATCAAGCGATTCGTGACTTAGTTGAAAAAGAAATTGCTGCTGGTCTGAAGTCAGTAACAGATGGAGAATTCCGCCGTGCTTATTGGCATTTGGATTTCTTCTGGGGATTTGGTGGCATTGATCACGTCCAAGCTGCTCAAGGCTATCAATTCCATGATGAAACGACCAAGGCGGACTCGGCACTTGTCGTTGGAAAAATTACAGGAGCCAATCATCCATTTGTAGAGCATTACAAGTTCTTGCGGGATCTTGTGGCAGATGTAGATGGTGTAGAGGCTAAATATACCATTCCAGCACCTGCACAATTCTATTTTGAATTGATCCGTGATGCAGAACATGTAGAACAATTGAATACCATCTATCCTGATTTTGCGGCTGTTCGTGAAGACATCAAGCAAGCCTATCTTCAAGTGATTCAAGATTTGTATGATGCAGGTCTTCGGACTCTTCAAGTAGATGATTGTACTTGGGGTGTCTTGGTAGATGATAATTTCTTGACGGCTTGGGGAGCAGCTCAAGGCAAGTCAAAAGATGAGGTTCGCCGGGAACTCGCTGATCTCTTCTTGACCTTTAACAACGATGTCTACCAAAATGTTCCAGCTGGTTTGACCGTCAATACGCACGTTTGTCGTGGGAACTTCCATTCCACTTGGGCTTCATCAGGTGGCTATGCGCCGATTGCCAAAGAACTCCTTGGAGAAGAAGCCGTTAATGCTTACTTCCTAGAGTTTGATACCGATCGGGCTGGTGGTTTTGAACCACTTGCAGAAGTAACCCCTGGTAAAGGAGTGGTGTTAGGCCTCTTGACATCTAAGAGTGGTCAACTGGAGAATAAGGACGAAGTGATTGCTCGTATTAAAGAAGCGAGTCAGTATGTACCGTTGGAAAATCTTTACCTGTCTACTCAGTGTGGCTTTGCTTCGACAGAAGAAGGAAACATTTTGACAGAAGAAGACCAATGGAAAAAAATCGGTTTGATTAAGGAAATTGTCGCTGAAGTTTGGGGCGAATAAGGAGGAAGAAACATGTCAGATTTACTAAGTATTTATAAAGAATTGCAAGCTAAAAAATGGGTGGACTTGAGTCACCAAATCAATGCGGAAAGTCCACACTTCCCAGCCCTTCCTGCTTTGCAACAAGAAGATCTTTTCACATTAAAAGATGGTTTCCATGTTCAAAAATTTACAGTGGTTGGTCAATACGGAACGCATATTGATGCACCGATTCACTTTGTAGAAGGTGGTCGTTGGTTGGATGAGATTGACCTCAAAGATCTCCTCTTACCACTCTATGTTATCGACAAGTCTAAAGAAGTTGCTGCCAATCCAAACTTTATCTTGAGTAAACAAGATATCTTAGACTTTGAGGCAGAGCATGGACAAATTGCTGAGGGTGCTTTTGTTGCCTTCCGCAGTGATTGGTCAAAACGTTGGCCAGATCAAGATGCTATGCGTAACCTAGATGAAAATGGGGTTCAACAAAGTCCAGGATGGAGCCGTGAAGCCTTGGAATTCTTGATTCATGAACGCCATGTCAAGGCTGTGGGTCATGAAACCTTCGATACAGATGCAGGTATTCCAGCAGCAGAGCATGGCTTGGTCAATGAATACTACCTCTTGGAACAAAACATCTACCAAGTTGAAGTCTTGAACCAATTGGATCAAGTCCCAGCTGTAGGTGCCTTGATTTCGATTGCTTTCCCTCATTGGGACAAGGCAACTGGTTCACCTGTTCGTGCCATTGCCATCTTACCATAAGAAAAGAAAAAAGCTTGAAGTACAAGGACTTCAAGCTTTTTTATCTCATGGTCACAAATTCTTCGGATCCAGTTGGGTGAATGGCGACAGTTGCATCGAAATCGGCTTTTGTCGCTCCCATCTTGATAGCAACTGCAAATCCTTGGATCATTTCATCCACTCCGTAGCCAAGACCGTGAAGGCCAACGACTTTTTCTTCTGGTCCTGCAGTGATGAGTTTAAATTTTGCTTGCTGGCGGTGTTGGGTAACAGCGGTGTACATAGAAGCAAATTGAGAAGTATAGACTTTGATATTCTCTTTTTCATAAGTTTGCTGGGCTTCTTCCTCTGTTAAGCCAACGGTTCCAATAGCAGGGTGAGAAAAGACAACGGTTGGGATGTTTGTATAATCCATTTTGGCATTGACTTTTCCATTGAATAGTCGTTCAGAAAGAGTGCGTCCAGCTTTAATAGCGACAGGAGTTAATTCTTTTTCTCCTGTAACATCCCCAAGAGCATAGATTCCTGGAATAACTGTATTCTGGTATTCATCCACTGCAATGAATCCTTTTTCATTTAAGGTGACGCCTGCAGCTTCTAGATTGAGATCCTGGACGTTTGGTTTTCGCCCTGTTGCCCAGATAACATGATCTGCCACGTGGCTGGTCATATCCTCAAAATAAATCTTCACACGACCGTCTGCTAATTTTTCAAGCTTCATGGGAACCTTATGTTTGTGAAGCGGAAGGTTTTGTTTTTCCATTTCTTCCATTAAGCCATCGACAATGTAGGAATCAAACTTTCTTAAGGGACGATCACCGCGAACGAAGAGATCGGTCTGAACACCTAGGGCATGGAGCACACCGGCTAGTTCCACTGCAATGTAGCCAGCTCCAATAATGGCAACAGATGTAGGAAGTTCTTCCCAAGCAAAGACATCATCAGACGTTTCGCCAAATTCAGCTCCAGGAACAGAAGGAATAAAAGGATGGGCACCGGTCGCAATTACGATATGCTTGGCCTTAATGGTTTCTCCATTTACCTCAACCGTATGAGCATCCACAAAACGAGCACGTCCTTCAATTCGTTCAACCCCATTGCGTTTGAAACTGCCATCATAGGAATTACGGGAACGGTCAATATAGGTTTCGCGATTTTTTCTTAAGGTTGCAAAATCAAATTTTGTTTGTTCAGAAGTAAATCCATAGTCTGGTCCATAATCGCGAATAGCTTCTGCAATTTGCGCACCATACCACATAATCTTTTTAGGCACACATCCTCTGTTGACACAGGTGCCACCCAATTGTTTTTCTTCAATGACAGCAGCGCTCGCTCCGTACTCTCCAGCCCGGTTCATCGTAGCGATTCCTCCACTACCTCCACCGATTGAAATAATATCAAATTCTTTCATGTTTTCCTCCTAAATGGGATTTCAGTTTGATTGTAATATCAACTGTTACAAAAGTCAAGGGTTTAGCATGTTACCAAGCATTTAAATTTCATTTTGCCGTATCAATTTTAGATAGAAAAGTAAGGAAATATGGTATACTATGGTATAGAATAAAACGCTTTCTTTGATGGAGAAAAACGATGAAGAAATTGAAAAAATGGCAACTATTTACAGCTGCAGGTGCAGCAATTGTGGTGATTGGAACAGGAAGTGTGATGATGTTTTCGCACCCAAGTACTCCTGATCAAGCAATCACGAAAGAAACTCCAATGGTGCAAACGGTCAAGGATGGATCGATCGCTTCTTCAGTCTTGTTAACTGGGAAAGTCACTGCCAACCAGGAACAGTATGTCTATTTTGATGGAACCAAAGGGGATTTGCAGTCGATTTTGGTCAATGTAGGAGATCAAGTGACGGCCGGTCAGCCAATTGTTCAGTATAGTAGTACAGAGGCCCAAACCGCTTATGATGCAGCCGTTCGTGCTGTCAATAAGGCAGATCGTCAGTTAAATGACTTACTGACAAATGGTGTGACCATTGATACGACAGGCGATGAAGAAGCAGATGCCAAATCAGCTTCGCAGACCCAGCGAACAGTCGATTCTCAAGCTAGCGATTTACGAGATGCTAAGTCGGATGCGGTCGATAATATGAACAAGGCTAAGGCTCTTCTGGATGCGACAACAGTTAGGAGTAATACAGATGGTACCGTGGTCGAAGTCAATAAAGATGTTTCAAAATCGACTACAGGGACCAACCAAACTCTGGTTCACATTGTGAGCAACGGAAATTTACAAGTCAAAGGGGAATTGTCTGAATACAATTTGGCCAATATTTCTGAAGGTCAGGAAGTGGTCCTCACTTCCAAGGTTTATCCGGATAAAACCTGGACAGGAAAGATTTCTTATGTAGCCAACTATCCGACTGACGCGGGTCAAGCAGGTGCCAATGCAGCAGGTGGAACACAAGGAAGCGGAGGAGCCAAGTACCCATTCACAGTAGATATTACCAGTGAAATTGGAGAACTCAAACAAGGCTTTTCTGTCAATATTGAAGTCAAAAGTTCTACTCAACATCCCCTTGTTCCCGTGACAAGTGTCATGGCTGATGGGGACACGAGTTATGTATGGACGGTCGAAAATGGCAAGGCTAAGAAAGTAAAAGTAACGCTTGGTAACGCCGATGCTGAAAACCAGGAAATCTTGTCAGGCTTGAAGAAAGATGCTCAAGTTATTGTGAATCCTAATGAGAAACTGGAAGATGGAAAAGAGATCGGAAAATATGACAAAATTGATTGAACTAAAAGGAATCAATAAAACCTATAAAAATGGGGATCAGGAACTTCGTGTCTTAAAAGACATCGATTTAGAAGTCGAAGAGGGAGAATTTGTGGCCATTATGGGTCCATCTGGCTCAGGGAAATCGACCTTGATGAACGTCATTGGCTTGTTGGACCGCCCGACCAGTGGAGAGTATTTCCTAGAAGGTCAGGAGGTTGGAAATCTCAGTGAGAAAAAATTAGCACGTGTTCGAAATGAACAGATCGGTTTTGTCTTTCAACAATTCTTTCTTCTCTCCAAGCTCAATGCCTTTCAAAATGTAGAACTGCCTCTCATTTATGCAGGAGTTCATCCTGCTAAACGGAAGGAATTAGCTGAGCAGTACCTTGAAAAGGTAGAGCTCCATTCTCGCATGCACCATTTGCCTTCAGAGCTCTCAGGGGGTCAAAAACAGCGGGTTGCGATAGCTCGAGCTCTCGTCAATCAGCCAGCCATCGTCTTAGCAGATGAGCCGACTGGAGCCCTAGATACCAAGACAGGGGAGCAAATAATGGACTTGTTAACCAAGCTAAACCAAGAAGGAAAAACCATTATCATGGTTACACACGAGCCAGAAATTGCAGCCTTTGCGCATCGTCGCATCGTCATTCGTGATGGAGTGATCTCCTCAGATAGCAAGCTGGAAAGGGGGACCTAATGCAAAATTGGAAATTTGCGATCAGCTCAATTATGAGCCATAAATTACGGTCTTTCTTGACCATGGTGGGGATCATTATTGGGGTCGCTTCTGTGGTTGTCATCATGGCTCTGGGAGATGGTATGAAAGCTGGTGTCACCAAGACCTTCACCAAGGACCAAGAGTATGTACAAATCTCCTATTCTCCCAATAAGAGTGGCTATGTAACAGGAATCAATATTGGCCCTTCTGAAGATACAGGAGAAGGCGGAGGCGAAAGTGGCCCTGCAGCTGAAGACCGAGGGATGGCTGCTCCATCGGATATCGATGGGGAAAACGCTGAAGATGTTGATGGTCAAGTCCAAGAAGCACCGCCAGTTGTGCAAGAATCTTGGGTTAAGGAATTAACCAAGATTCAAGGCATCGATGGTTACTATGTTAGCAATACCTCCAATGCAACCATTGCTTTTCAAAAGAAAAAAGCAGAAGGGGTAAACATCCAAGGGGTAAATGAAACCTATTTTTCTGTCAAAAAGGTTGAGCTCTTATCTGGGCGAAAATTAACCCCTTCAGACTATAGTAATTTCTCACGGGTAGTGCTCCTTGATGAAGGATTAGCTCAACAATTATTTGGAACGGAGAATCCACTGAATCAGGTGGTCTCTGTTGGGGACAACAATTATCGTGTCGTTGGAATTTTCAAGGATCCAAATGCAGGGACAGCCCTCTATGGAGCTTCTTCAGGTGGAAGTGCCTTGATGGCCAATACACAACTCGCCTCTGAATTCGGAACGGATGAAATTCAAAATATTGTCGTCCATGTACCGAATGTGAAAGAAATCAAATCTGTTGGGATCGAAGCTGCTCAAAAACTAACAGAGCTTTCAGGTGTTCGCCAAGGAGAATTCCAAATCTTTAATTTGGATAGCATCCTAGAGGAAACCAATAAAGTAGTAGGAATTATGACATCAGTAATCGGAGCTATTGCTGGGATTTCTCTCTTAGTTGGTGGGATTGGAGTCATGAATATCATGTTGGTTTCTGTCACTGAGCGGACGAGAGAAATTGGACTTCGCAAAGCATTGGGAGCAACCCGAGGTAAGATTTTGGTTCAATTTTTGATTGAGTCGATGGTCTTGACCATCATTGGTGGGCTGATTGGACTTGGTCTTGCTTATGGTGTGAATAGCTTGATTACTACACTCGCAGCAGCCTCCCTAGAAGGACCACCGATTATTTCCTTAAATGTCGCTATCGGCAGTATTATTTTCTCTGCTTTTGTAGGCATCATCTTTGGAATTTTACCAGCGAATAAGGCTTCTAAGTTAAATCCGATCGAAGCACTGCGTTATGAATAAAAAATAGGAGCGAGTCAGGATGAATTGCTTAAGATTCTCCACGCTCCTTTTTGATGCTGTTTTGGAATAGCTTGTCGAAACCTTGTCTTATACAGGTCAAACAATTTGGACAGTCAACGACGGTCTTCAGATGTTTTTGAGTATTCATTCAAGAAGCTGCATTTTTTCTTCTACCTTATTTTTGTTTAATTGGTAAATATTAGTGAATTTCTGGCCTAAATATGATAGAATAGGGAAGAATAACTTAGGAGGTTCCAAATGACTACTGAACATATGGAAGAATTGAATGACCAGCAGATTGTCCGTCGTGAGAAAATGGCGGCCCTTCGTGAACAAGGAATCGATCCATTTGGAAAGCGATTCGAACGTACTGCAAATTCAGGTCAATTAAAAGAAAAATATTCAGAATTAGATAAAGAACAACTCCACGACTTGAACGAAACAGCTATTATTGCCGGTCGTCTTGTAACAAAACGTGGAAAAGGAAAGGTTGGCTTTGCCCATCTTCAAGACCGTGAAGGTCAAATTCAGATCTACGTTCGTAAGGATGCAGTTGGAGAAGAAAACTACGAGATCTTCAAAAAAGCAGACCTTGGTGATTTCCTTGGTGTTGAAGGGGAAATCATGCGCACAGACATGGGTGAACTTTCGATTAAAGCAACTCATATCACTCACTTGTCAAAAGCCCTTCGTCCTTTGCCTGAAAAATTCCACGGACTTTCAGACGTTGAAACCATCTATCGCAAACGTTATTTGGATTTGATTTCAAACCGTGAAAGCTTCGAACGTTTTGTAACCCGTTCAAAAATTATCTCTGAAATCCGTCGTTATTTAGATGGTCAAGGATTCCTTGAAGTGGAAACACCAGTGCTTCACAATGAAGCTGGTGGTGCGGCTGCCAAACCATTTATCACTCACCACAATGCGCAAAATATTGACATGGTGCTTCGTATCGCGACTGAGCTTCACTTGAAACGTTTGATTGTAGGTGGGATGGAACGCGTCTATGAAATTGGACGGATCTTCCGTAACGAGGGAATGGATGCTACTCACAACCCTGAATTCACTTCGATCGAAGTCTACCAAGCTTACGCTGACTTCCACGATATCATGGACTTAACTGAAGGCATTATCCAACATGCTGCGAAAGCGGTCCATGGTGATGGTCCAATTGACTACCAAGGAACAGAAATCAAAATCAACGAACCATTCAAACGGGTTCACATGGTTGATGCGATCAAAGAAATCACAGGTGTTGACTTCTGGAAAGACATGACCTTTGAAGAAGCTGTAGCACTGGCAAACGAAAAACATGTACCAGTTGAAAAACACTACACAGAAGTGGGACAAATTATCAATGCCTTCTTCGAAGAATTCGTTGAAGAAACCTTGACACAACCAACTTTTGTTTACGGTCACCCAGTAGCAGTATCTCCATTGGCTAAGAAAAATCCAGAAGATCCACGCTTCACTGACCGTTTCGAACTCTTTATCATGACCAAAGAGTATGCCAATGCCTTCACGGAATTGAATGATCCAATCGATCAATTGCAACGGTTTGAAGCGCAAGCGCGTGCCAAAGAATTGGGAGATGACGAGGCTACAGGCATCGACTATGACTATGTTGAAGCCCTTGAATATGGTATGCCACCAACAGGTGGACTTGGAATTGGTATTGACCGTCTCGTTATGTTGTTGACCAATGTAACAACGATTCGCGACGTCCTTCTCTTCCCAACTATGAAATAAGCTAAAAGAAAACACTGATCGCAAGATCAGTGTTTTTTTAGTCCTCTAAATAAGAGGTGTCGTTCCATGTATCTAAGTGATAGTGCTCAAAATCATCTGTTGTCAGAATCGTCACGCTGGCATTATCTAGTCCGCCATTTTTGCGGAGTTCTCCTGTTTCATAACCAAGCAAGGTTCGAATAGAAGCAGTTAAATTAGCTCCGTGTCCAACGATGAGGACAGTATCGAGCTCTTTTTCTTTCAGGCTTTTTACAAAATCACAGGTACGTTTGGTCGTTTCATAGACAGATTCTGCATCAAAGATTTCATTTTGAAAGCGGGCGAGGTTATGGCGAAAGGCATCCATTTGTTGGGGATAGATAGCTGAAATGGTAGAAATTTTAGCACCTTCCAGTTTTCCCAAATTCCATTCACGAAGAGCAGGCGTTGCTTGCAATTCTAGAGGTGTCTCCAATTGATCGAGGAGGATCTGTGCGGTATGGACTGTTCGTGGTAGATCACTTGCAAAGGCTGCATCAAAAGGAACAGTAGCCAGGTGCTTTCCTAATTTTTCAAGCTGATGAATAGAGGCTGGTAACAGCGGAGAATCGCCATTTGATCCCTGAAAACGTCCTTCTTCATTCCATTCTGTCCGTCCGTGTCGAATAAAATATAGTTTCACAATCTTGTCTCCTTCTCTGTCATTATTCTAAAATATCTGCAAAAGTCGCTTGTACGAAGTCTGCTAGAAGTTGTGGTTTGATTTGAATACTATGGCCGATTTCCCCAGCAGATACGATCATGGTTTCTAACTGAAGGGCTGATTCATCGATAAAGATTGGGAAAGAATGCTTTTGACGAATGCCCACCGGATTATTGGCCCCATGAATATAACCCGTTGTTTTTTCGAGATCCTTTTGAGGAATCATAGCCACTTTCTTATTGCCCGATAATTTGGCCAATTTTTTCTCTGAAAGATGTTCCGTAATAGGAATGATCCCAATCACAGGCCCTGTTTTATCTCCTTTGAGAGCTAGGGTTTTGAAAATAGTAGAGCGATCAATCCCTTCTGGTAAGATCCCTTCTAAAGCGTTGATTTGTAAGCCTACGTGCTCAATTTTTGCTTTAGTCAAGATCTGCTCGACTAAGGTTTTTTTCACTTTATTTTTTTTTGCCATGGCTTTCTCCTTTTCTCTTTTTCTCTACAAAATCAGATTTCATTAGACCATTATAACATATAATAGCGACGATATTGTCTTCTCCTTAAAAATAGAAAACAGCAGAAAAAGTGAAAACCACTTGATCTGCTGTTTTAAGGCTATGAGGAAGAGCCATCTTTTTGTACCTTGAAAAGTTTCCGATAAATCGCTTCTTGGTCTTGCGTCGGAGCAATTTGGTTGAGATCCAAGTAGTGTGAGAATCCATTTAATTGCCCTTGAGAGGTATATTGATGCAAGTCGTATTCCGTGTTGGTATCTGGCGCGGCATTATAGTAGCCATCATCAAATCCATAAGTAGGAATCCAAAGAGCCGTAAATTTATCAGTGGAGATACTATGTTCTTCCATGAAGTAGGTTCCGATATAGAGTCCAATATTTTTTGCACCCAAAGCTTGTAGTTTTGCTCGGAAAGCTTCAACGCCTGCATTCATATCCTTCATGGTTTTTTCCTCAACGTCTAACCAATAGTAGGTCGGTTTGTAAGGAGAAGCAGCCTTGTAAAATTCCTCTGCTTCTTTTTCCATTTCTTTTTTATCCTTAGCAGCGACATAAGCATAGACTGCGACAGGGATATTTCGTTTTTGGAATTCTTGGATATGGGTTTTAAAAGATTTATCCAGACCATTTAAGTAGGTTGCTGCATTTTCCTTTTTAGCTTGAGCCCCACTATGGACACGAACGATCACACCTCCCACATTTTGGGAGAGGACATCGTAATCAATTTCACTAGGCAATTGCCAGCCTGAGATATCAATGATCGGGCGGCCAACCAGTTCTGGATTGATGTCTTCTTCTTTTTTAGAAGAAGAGCTTGCAGTAGTTGTTTTTCGAGGTGTATTGGAGTTCGGAATGGTTTTAGTTGTTTCTTGTCGCTCTCTGGCTTGAAGATCGGCAATCGTTCGTGAAAGAACGAGAAAAGAAATGATACCGATAAAAAAGACTAAGAGAACAACGGGTTTTATCCTTTTTCTCATACAGAAACATTTTACCGTAAAAAAAACGAAAAGGCAAAACTTAATGCTTAAAAGATGCTGATTTCAGCTATTATTTTCAAAAAAAAGGAATCTTTTCATCGAAAAAGGATAAAAATATATGAAAATAAGAAGAATGATCAGAATATTTCTTGAAAATAGGGAAGAAGCCGAATCTTTTCTGGCCTTTCCTTGGTTTTGCTTCTTAAAAATGATATAATGAAGGTTGAACATTAGGAATATGGTGAATTATGAAAATTGAAAAAAGACATCTTTTAAATTATTCCATCCTCATTCCCTATTTGATTTTATCCATCATTGGCTTGATTGTTGTCTATTCGACAACAAGTGCCTTGGCAATTCAAAGTGGAGTGAGTTCGATTCGGATGGTCCGGACACAGGGACTCTTTTTTATCCTTAGTCTCCTAACCATCGCCCTGATTTATAAATTTAGCTTAGATTTCCTTCGAAATAAAAAAGTACTGGCTGTTGTCATTTTTGCTGAAGTGATTTTGTTGATTTTGTCTAGGTTTATCACAGATACGGTCAATGGGGCTCACGGTTGGTTGACAATTCCTGGAGGGTTTAGTATCCAGCCAGCAGAATATCTCAAGGTGATCTTAGTCTGGTATCTAGCCTTGATCTTTTCTAAACGACAAGACGAGATACGCGATTATGATTATCAAGCCTTGACCCACAATGAATGGATTCCAAGGAATTTAAACGATTGGCGTTGGCTGACCTTGATTCTGATTGGAATCGTTGTGATTATGCCGGACTTGGGAAATGCGACGATCTTGGCCTTAACGGTCTTGATCATGATTACGGCTAGTGGAGTGGGCTACCGTTGGTTTACCTCTTTACTTGGTTTAGTTGTTGGAGCCTCCACCATTGTCCTTGGTTCAATATGGATCATCGGTGTGGACCGTGTCGCTAAAATTCCAGTCTTTGGTTATGTGGCCAAACGTTTTAGTGCCTTCTTTAACCCCTTTAATGACTTGTCTGGCGCAGGTCACCAATTAGCTAATTCTTACTATGCCATGAGTAATGGTGGTTGGTTTGGCTTGGGGCTAGGAAATTCCATTGAAAAACAAGGTTACTTACCAGAAGCGCACACAGACTTTGTGTTTGCGATCGTGATTGAAGAATTAGGTTTTGTTGGAGCTAGCTTGATCCTTGCTCTCTTATTCTTCTTAATTCTTCGGATCATTTTAGTCGGTATTCGAGCAAAGAATCCTTTTAATTCGATGATGGCCATTGGGATCGGTGGGATGATCTTAGTGCAAACCTTCATTAACATCGGAGGAATTTCTGGTTTGATTCCGTCTACAGGAGTGACTTTCCCCTTCTTATCCCAAGGGGGAAATAGCTTATGGGTCTTATCCGTAGCGATTGCTTTCGTTTTGAATATCGACGCTAGTGAAAAACGGGCTAAGATGGAACAAGAAGGCATGGTTTTTGAAGAAAAAGGTAAAATCAAACCTTATTATTAAAAGGGAATTGTTAAATGGCTATTCAAAAAGGAGAAAAAATGGTCTTACAAAAATTAGAGAACTTCACAAATAAAGATATTATCAAAGAAGAAGCCGAAATCTTAACCAATTTATTAGATGATATTACGAAAAATTTGGTTCGTCCGGAAACCTTTGATAAAATTAGGCAGTTGAAGGATCTATCAAAAACACAGAACTATCGTGAGTTGAATCAAATAGTGGAACAATTGACAAATGAAGAAATGACAGTGATTTCACGTTATTTTGCCATTTTACCACTCTTGATTAACATCTCAGAAGATGTCGATTTGGCCTATGAAATCAATCATTTGAATAATGTGGATGGTGAATACCTCGGAAAACTTTCTTCAACCATTAAAGAAGTTGCGAAAAATGAAGATGCACAAGAAATTCTTGAAAATCTCAATATTGTACCTGTTTTAACAGCCCATCCAACTCAAGTGCAACGAAAAACCATGCTGGATCTAACCAATCATATTCATGCTCTTCTTCGTCAGCACCGGGATGTTAAGGCTGGTTTAATGAATGAGAATAAGTGGTATAACAACCTTCGTTGTAATATCGAAATCATGATGCAAACGGATATGATTCGTGACAAAAAATTGAAGGTTACCAATGAGATCACCAATGTCATGGAATATTACAATAGCTCTTTCTTACAAGCTGTTCCAAATCTTATGTTGGAATACAAACGCTTGGCAAAAGAGCATGGATTGGAGCTTGAACAACCACGTCCGATCACAATGGGCATGTGGATTGGGGGAGACCGGGACGGGAATCCGTTTGTAACAGCTGAGACCTTGAAGCGTTCAGCAACTATTCAAAGCGAAGTCATTTTGAACTATTACATCGAAAAGATTTCTAAATTATACCGTCATTTCTCCCTTTCAACGAGTCTTTCTAAAACAAGTGAAGCAGTAGCTGAAATGGCAGCCCTATCCAGTGATACATCCGTCTTTCGTGAAAAAGAACCTTACCGTCGGGCTTTCCACTATATCCAATCAAAAATGATCCAAACCTTGGTCAATTTAAAAGAATGGACGATGGTGGGAGAAACCAGAGAAGATCGTTATGCTGTTGAGAGATTATTAGGGGCAAACGCTCATCAACAAGGGCCAGTTTCTGATTATATCGGCAATCGTATCTCTGGAGCTCTAAAGAAAATTTCTGAGAAAGAAGCTCCAGCTTATGCATCAGCTCAAGAATTTAAAGAAGACCTTGAAAAGATCAAAGATTCCTTGTTAGAAAACAAATCAGAGTATTTAATTTCTGGTGAGTTTGCAGAACTTCTAGAAGCTATCGATGTTTTTGGGTTCTATCTAGCTTCTATTGATATGCGACAAGATTCTAGTGTGCATGAAGCCTGTGTGGCTGAATTGTTGAAATCAGCTGGAATTAATGACCATTATTCTGATTTATCAGAGGATGAAAAGTGTCAAGTTCTCTTGAAAGAACTCTTAGAAGACCCACGTATTTTATCAGCAACTCATGCTGAAAAATCTGAACTGCTTGAAAAAGAATTAGCGATTTTCCAAACGGCCCGTGAATTGAAGGATCGTTTAGGAGAAGAAGTCATTCGTCAAAACATCATTTCTCATGCAACCAGTGTGTCAGATATGTTGGAATTGGCTGTGATGTTGAAAGAAGTGGGCTTAGTCGATACGGAAAAAGCTCGTGTGCAAATCGTGCCTTTGTTTGAAACCATCGAAGATTTGGATCACTCAGAAGAAACCATGAGAAGTTACTTGTCTCTTCCGATTGCCAAACGTTGGATTGCTTCTAAGAACAACTACCAAGAGATTATGTTAGGTTATTCTGATTCCAACAAAGATGGTGGATACTTGTCTTCTTGCTGGACCCTCTTTAAAGCTCAACAACAATTGACCGCTATCGGAGATGAGTTTGGAGTGAAGATTACCTTCTTCCATGGTCGTGGTGGTACTGTTGGTCGTGGTGGAGGTCCTACTTATGAAGCCATCACGTCTCAACCATTGAAATCCATTAATGACCGTATCCGCTTAACTGAGCAAGGGGAAGTAATCGGCAATAAATATGGAAATAAAGATGCTGCTTACTACAACCTTGAGATGCTCGTCTCTGCAACCATTAACCGAATGATTGCCGAACAAAAGAGTCCATTCTCTATGTTTGATCGTTTCGGGGAAGTCATGGATAAAGTCGTGAATCGCAGTTACGATATCTATCGTGATTTGGTCTTTGGAAATGAGCACTTCTATGACTACTTCTTTGAATCAAGTCCGATCAAAGCAATTTCAAGCTTTAATATTGGTTCACGTCCTGCTGCTCGTAAGACCATTACAGAAATCGGTGGTTTGCGTGCTATCCCATGGGTCTTCTCATGGTCACAAAGTCGGGTGATGTTCCCTGGTTGGTACGGAGTAGGTTCTAGCTTTAAGGAATTTATCGATGAGGATCCTGAGAATATCGAAACCCTTCGATACATGTATAAAAACTGGCCTTTCTTCCAATCTCTCTTGTCAAATGTGGACATGGTCTTATCCAAAGCCAACATGGATATTGCCTTTGAGTACGCTCAATTGTGTGAAGAAGAAGAAGTTCGCAATATCTATCAGATTATCTTACATGAATGGCAATTGACCAAGGACATCATCTTGATGATTGAGGAACAAGACGAGTTGCTCGCGGAGAACCCTTATCTGAAAGAAAGTTTGGACTATCGGATGCCGTACTTTAACGTCTTGAACTATATTCAGTTAGAACTGATTCGACGTCAACGGACCGGCCAATTACCAGCCGATCAAGACAAGCTAATCCATATTACGATCAATGGAGTGGCTACAGGATTACGTAATTCAGGTTAAAAAAATCGGAACGACTGTTCCGATTTTTTTATTCCCTGAACCCAAAGGAGCAAAAGGTACAGAAAGGCTTAAATAGCAGATTTTAAATGAGAATTTTCAAAGCTAGATCAGGATCTTTCAGCAAGCTGATAAAATAAAAGAAAAGAAGAGGAATAATTAAGAAAATATAGGTAAAAGGCTTGCAATTTTATCTAAAATTCGATAGAATAGTAAGGAAAGTTAGACTGTATTGCCTACTGTCTATCTATAAAATATATTTTATTGGAGGCTTTTACTCAAATGGCAAAAGAAAAATACGATCGTAGTAAACCGCACGTTAACATCGGTACAATCGGACACGTTGACCACGGTAAAACTACCCTAACTGCAGCAATCACAACTGTTTTGGCACGTCGCTTGCCTTCATCAGTTAACCAACCTAAAGACTATGCGTCTATCGATGCTGCTCCAGAAGAACGCGAACGCGGTATCACCATCAACACTGCACACGTTGAGTACGAAACTGCTAAACGTCACTACGCTCACATCGACGCTCCAGGACACGCGGACTACGTTAAAAACATGATCACTGGTGCCGCTCAAATGGACGGAGCTATCCTTGTAGTAGCTTCAACTGACGGGCCAATGCCACAAACACGTGAACACATCCTTCTTTCACGTCAGGTTGGTGTTAAACACTTGATCGTCTTCATGAACAAAGTTGACTTGGTTGACGATGAA
>JAGZKI010000051.1 GCA_018365265.1 Streptococcus parasanguinis
GCTGATTTCATCAGCTTTTACAGCCCTACTCAACTGTGCGGAGGTGGGACGACGAAATCGAATTCTAACGAATTACCGATTTCTGTCCCACTCTCTCTTAAAATAGATTCAAGATTTTACCTAAGAAATAAAGGAAAAGCAGGAGATAAGATAAGGCTGCACTAATCTGATAGGTTCGGTTCATAAAGCGAGCCTCTCCTCTTACTGGAAAGACATAAGCCAACATGACCCCAGCTACTAAGCCACCGATGTGCCCCGCCATACTGATTCCTGGCATAAAGCTAAAGATCAAATTGACGACAATCAAGCTGGTATAGGACTGACTCAAATGGCGAATATAGGGACTTTGGACAATAAAGCGCAAAGCACCAATGGTCCCAAACAGTCCAAACAAGGCTGTAGAAGCTCCGGCCGCAATCACATCTGGCGTAAAAATAGCAACAAAGACATTACCCATCATGCCTGATAAGAGATAGAGAGCTAAGAAAGCCTTAGATCCAAAGAGATCCTCTGCCAAACGTCCCAAGTAATAGAGGGTGATCATATTGAGCACAAAATGTTCTAGGCCGATGTGAACAAAGGTAGCTGTCACGATTCGCCATAACTGGCTAGGATCGACTTTCACAACCTCTCCAATAATCCCACCACTATAGTAAATAGCAGCACCTGTTTGGTAGTCGCCTCCAAATCGGATAAACATGGAAAGAAAGACTGCCGTTGTGACGAGCAACAAGAGACTGGTCACAGGATAACGACGATCAAAGAGTAACTTCATAGACTAGTACCTCCTGAACTGCCTGATCAAAAACCTCTGGCTGGAAATCCTTCTGCTGAATGGAATAAATCGTACTTACCGTTTTTCCAGTAAAATCTTCCAAATAACGATCATAATAGCCACCACCATAGCCAATTCGGTAGCCTTTTGACTGGAAGACCACGCCTGGTACATGGATCAGATCAATCTCTGACTGATCCACAAGCTTCCCTTTTTCATTGGGCTCCAACAAACCAAAGCGTGTCTTTTCCAAAATGTCAGGATCGTATTCCACAAATTCCATCCGCCCTTGTGGATAGGTCCGGGGAACACAGACGCGTTTTCCAAGTTGAAGAGCTGCTTGGATCAAGCCAGCCGTGGAAACTTCATGGTCAAAAGACAGATAGGTCGCAAGGGTCTTTGCCTCCTGAAAAGCTGGTAGTCCCAAGAGGCGCTGAGTCAGCTCTTCATCTGCTTGAGTTTTCACGGATTCTGGCAACCGTTTCATGGCTGCTATGGTTTCTTTTCGTAGTGTTTTCTTCATTCCCTACTCCTTTTGTATAGCTTTAATTGTATCATTTTTTAGGAAAGATCCGAACAGTTTTTATACAACAAAATAAAAATCCAACTCCAGACGGAGTTGAATCATTCCTTTATTGGTTAGCTTTCATTTTCAAAAATTTACCAATGTTTTCCACAGCAAAGGGAAGGGCTGCTTCATTTGGGCTCATCTTCGGATGGTGCAAGGCATAAGGGGTATCAATCCCCAGCCAGAACATGACACCGGGGACCTTGCTCAAGAGAAAGCCGAAGTCTTCTCCTGTCATCGCAGGCAGAATATCAATCAGGTTCACGTCTTCCTCAGCTGTGAAAAAGTCCATGAGTTCTTTGGCCAATTCTGGTTGGTTTTCCACAGGCAGGTAGCCCCCTTGCTTAAGTTCCAGGTCCAATTTCACATCAAAGGCTGCTGCAACTCCTTCTGCAATGGCTTTGACCCGTTTTTGAGTCAAAAGATTCATCTCCATGGTCAAGGTCCGAATGGTCCCATGAAGGAAGGCTGTCTCAGCAATCACATTATTGGTTGTTCCTGCATGCATGGAACCAAAGGTCACCACAGCACCTTCAATTGGATCGACATTTCGACTCACGACCGATTGGACTTGGGTAATGAAGTAAGAGGCTGCTACAAGTGCATCATTGGCCTCATGTGGAAAGGCAGCATGCCCTCCCTTACCTGTAAAGGTAATCTTGACTTCACAGGTCCCCGCAAAAAGGGTACCCGTATTGGTCGCAATGTCTCCCACCTTCAAATCAGGGCGCACATGCAGACCATAAAATTCATCAGGGAGCCAGTCGCCAAAAGCATTGTCCTTATACATGAGCATTCCACCAGCTTCATTTTCTTCAGCTGGTTGGAAGAGAAAGAGCAGGTTATTTTTGGGTTGTACTTGGACCAGTTGATCCAAAAGTCCAAGGGCTGTCGTCATGTGCATATCGTGACCACAAGCATGCATCCGTCCTTCGTGCTTGGAGGCAAAATCAAGGCCCGTTTGTTCCACGATCGGTAAGCCATCGATATCTGTCCGCCAACCAATGGTTTTTTCAGGAGCAGACCCATGGAGATAAACCAGGATCCCGGTCCGCCAAGTCCGTTGCTCGACAAAGTCCTTGCCCGCTGTGATCTCTGCGATTCGCTCTAAGAGGTAGGCTTGGGTTTCAAATTCTTCCAAGCCAATTTCAGGGATTTGGTGCAAATCCCGTCTGATTTTGATTAAATCCAATGTCATCGTTGTCTTCTTTCTATTAGAATAGGGAGTGGGAAAGAACTCCTATTATTTAAAAGGAGTTCGTCTTCCCACCCCCGCACAGTTGATTAGGTCATCTTTGGAGCTTAATCAAGCGAACAAAGATGCCAATCAACCACTGCGTCATACAATTATTCCCTTCAAACATCAAAGGCTGGACAATTTTTGCCCAGCCTCTACCATTCATATCTTATAAATTACGCAAAGCGTCTTCCAAGGCTGTTTTTTGTTGTGTTTTTTCGTCAATTTCCTTGATGATGCGAGCTGGGACACCAGCTACAACCACATTTTCAGGGACATCTTGAGTAACGATCGCTCCAGCGGCAACGACTGAACCGTTTCCAACTTGAACTCCTTCAATCACAACAGCGTTGGCACCGACCAAGACATTGTCACCGATCCGAACAGGCTCAGCAGAAGCTGGCTCAATGACTCCTGCAAGAACGGCACCTGCACCGATGTGGCTGTTTTTACCAACAGTAGCACGGCCACCAAGGATAGCCCCCATATCAATCATGGTTCCTGCACCGATTTCAGCACCGATATTGATGACAGCACCCATCATGACAACCGCATTGTCTTCGATCGTTACTTGGTCACGGATAATAGCGCCTGGTTCAATACGCGCATTTAGGTAGCGTTTATCCAGTAATGGGACAGCTGAGTTACGGCCATCTTGTTCTACCACATAATCCTTGTTTTCAGTCAAGTTAGCAAGAAGGGGCTCGATATCTTTCCAGTCACCGAACAAAACATTGCCAAGCTTGGTAACAGAAGTAGGAACAGCTGTTGCCAATTCCCCTTCAAAGGTTACTTTCACATTGGTTTTCTTTTCTGCATTCCCAATAAAAGCGATAATTTCTTGAGCAGACATTTTTTGTGCAGTCATGAGATTCTCCATTCATTTCAATTAAAGGTATCCATATTATACCACAATCCTAGTGAGATGGACACCTAAGGCGACGTGGAAGTTGATGTCGCTGAATCTTCTAGACCCTTGATTTCACTAATAGTCCGATTACTTCCAAAGTGAATAATGACGGAGCGCGAATCAGAAAGCTTATAGTAAAAGGTTAAGAAGGACTCTGAACCCAGCATACTCGACCAAGAAACACTGCTAGGAATTCCTACTGTATTCACAAGATCTGAATAGCTCGTTCCTATTTTCATATTGGCAAAATCTTCTCTGCTTAAGCTACCATTTTTATTGGCTAATCGCTCACTGTTTAAGTTTTTAAAATCAAGAGAAGATAAACGATCAACACCAATTTTTGAAAGTAAAACTGTTACGGAAGAAGGAGAGCCTTCAGTCTGATATTCCAATTGGGTCATAAAAGGACTGACACCACCTTCTTGGTAGGTTTCTTCTCCACTGCTAGCCTTCCCCAGTACAGCTACCACATCCTGTGGAGACAGAGAAGTTGAAGAGTAACGTCCTTGATCTCCCTCACTTAAACCAGGAATCAGGGAAATGGCCTTCTCATAGGTCACTTGAAACTGAAATTCCCTCTCCGGAGCAATCAAGCTACTCGTACCACCTCTCAAGGTTTCCTTTCTAGTTCCATAAGACAAGCTAGTGCTTCCATATTCACTAGTAGTAGAAGAACTATGAATACCTCCTGAAGCCAGATAGGCAATTAGTCCCAGCATGGCCAATAAACCAAAAAAGGCTGCCAGCGAAGACCCTTCACTCTTAGAGGAAGGAGAGTAGGTTTTCGTCCTATCCGATTGGGAGTCTAGTACCGTTTGTCTTGGTTCTGAATGCCTGCCTCCCCCTATTGAAGCCAGGTCAGCTTCTGAAATCAAGCGACTCCCACCCTGGTGCTCTACTCTTTCCTCGCCCTTAGGAAACTGCTCTATTGCATCTTGTGTTGGTGGTTGTGATGTTAGCGGTCTGTCAGGCGAGTCTTCAAGCAATACTTCCTTTTGCTCATCTATAGCTTTCTCAGTACCAAGCGCCGGTTGGTTTTTTGGCTCCTCTACTTGCTTCACTGGTTCAGGAAAAACGGAGGACTCTATCACTTCTGTTTCTTTTAGGAGCGTATCTTCCAGCCATTCATCCCTATTTTCAATGCTCTGGTTGGTTGAAGTGGAACTTTTCACTAGACTAGTTTCTTCTTCTAGCTGGCGTTTCGCAAATCGACTCTTGTGTTCATTTCGTAGGTGGGACCAGTCTTTCTTTCCCATTGTTCCCTCCTTATTATTCTATGGCAAATTCATTCGGGCTAACTGTTTTTACTGTGCTGTAGGTGTCGAAGAAGAAGCTGGTGTGCTCGCTTCCACTTTAGGTGTGATATCCTTGATGGTTTGCCGGCTATCAAATTGGATTTGAACCGTTTGGGAATCAGCCAATCGATAAGTAAAGGTCGGTGCTTCACCGTAACCTAAAAATCCGGACACATCTACCTCATCTGGAATCCCCACCGAATTAAGCAAATCTAAATAAGGCATCCCAACTTTGATATTAGTAAAATCGTCCTTCGTTAAACTGCCATTCTTATTTGCAAAACGATCACTTTTTAAGTGTTTCAAACTTAAAAGAGAAATCCTGTAATAGGCACCCATTTTTTCAAGGAGAACCTTCCCATATGCATCATCTGATTGGTAATCTAAGGTCAGCAAAAAAGGACTTGAACTGCTGTCACTATACGATGCCTCTCCTCGGGTTGCTTTACCTAATGCTGCAACGATATCTTTGGGATCCACAGTTCCAAAAGATGTCTTTTTGTCATCCACTGCAAAATCAGGAATGAGAGACATGGCTTTTTCATAGGTTGTCTCAAATTGAACTTCCTTAGCAGATGCGACATAAGAACTATTTTCACTATTTAGATATTCTTTTCTGATACTATTCCGTGAAAAACTGTCAGCTCCATTGCTTGAAGAAGATGAAGAAGAGCTTTTATTAACTTCGTTTTGAAGCACAAACACAAAAGCCATTAACAAGGCGAACCACCCAAAAAATCGCAAAAGCGAACCAATCCCCTCTTTTGAGGAAGAAGGGGAAGACGCCATCGTATCTGAATGACTTCTAGTATCCTGATGATTGTCCATCCCTATTGAAGCCAGATCGGCTTCTGAAATCAAGCGGCTCCCACCCTGGTGAGAGGAAGCTGCCTTGATGTCTGTCCGTTGATCGTCCAATGATGTCTCCTTTCTTATACCAACACCAATTTCTTGGCTTTTTTCTTGAATTCCATCACCACTTCTGGCTGCCCTGGTAGTTGGTAAGTCGCGCGATAGCCCATTCCGCCATCTGGCATTTCCCCCCAGACCAATCGTTGAGGATTTCCTAGTTTCTTAATGAGCTGGGCGAATTCTGTACCTTTTTTCTCTTTTTCAGTAGTGATTTCTTTCTCACTGCTTGCTTTTTCTTTTGCATCCAACAAATTCGTCGCATCCACCATCGTCAAGCGATACCCCTGGTCTTCTTCCTGTTCAAACCACAAGGTTACACTTTTCTTGCCCTGATCGGTTTGCTTAGCCGCATAGGTTAAGACGAGAACCGTTTTATCCCCTTGGGCTGTCTTAGTGTAGCGAACTTTTTGAGCTTTTCCCCATTCCGTCACAACTGTTTCCAAGCGGGTTCCTGGTTGCTGACTCTGCTTGAGACGAACTTTTAAATTCGCCACAGCTTCGATGGTCCATTTAAACTGCTTGATTTCTTGTTCCTTGCTGACCAAATTCTTGTAATCCTTTGGCTGGAAATGAGTCAGTGTTTGGTCCTCCTTGGTATCGGTTCCCTGCTCTTGCACCTGGATGCTTGCAATCGCAAGTAAGAGCCCTAAAACAAAACACAAAAACGGCAGCAAGAGTTCTTTTCGATTCTTTTTCATCCACTCGATCATCTGCTTCACCCCTTCTTCGTCAACCGATACTGACCAGTCTGGTCGCGTTCAAAAGTCAAAGAGACCAGTCCATCTGTCACCTGATAAGACAGGGCTAAGACTTGCTTGTCCTTTGCAGAAGTCAAACTAAGAGAATTGGGAAGACCTGATTTTTTCAAGACATCTTCTACTGCTGTCCCCTTTTCCTTTTTTCCATCTAGCGTCTGATAGCCTGTAAAATCTGCTAGTTTTAAGTTCTTTTTGCTCTGATAGTGAGCCGACTTGGGCGCAAATCCTTGAATCGAGCTCAAATAAAAGGTATCATCCTGCTTTTGAAATTCTATGGTATAAGGATGAATCCCCTGTACAGGAGCCCCATAGCCTAGCTGGACTTGCGCTCCAAAACTCGTATCTTCTTGTGTAAAACTCGCTGCTTTTCCAAATTTTTTGATGAAGGCAGACAAAGTCACCCAATTTTTTTGTGTCTTTCCTTCTTCCCTTGCAAGGTCCAATGACAACAAGTCTTCTAAATCCGGTTCTTTGGAAGAAGACGCAACAAATTGCTGGCTGTCTTCTTGCATGCGAGACAAACTCAACAAGCGATCTTTGGGCAAGGTTTTCACTGGATGAATCATAAACACCAAGCAAACACCAACCATAAAAGCCAGCAAAGCACTTGCAGCTTTTTGGAGGATCCGCTTATGATGTTCTATCCACTCTTTCATTTCTTCCATCCTTCATGCTCTTTCTATTCAAACTCTTTCTATTGTATAGAAAATTAGCGTATTTGTCTCGTCTTATCCCAAAAAAGAGGCGCTTGCCTCTTTCTTTTATTCAGTGATTTAGTAGCTATCTTTACTGCTCAAAAGAAAATCTCCATTTTCTTGGCGAATAAAGGTCAAATCTACATAGTCCCCATTTTTCTTTTGGAAGTCCATGACCAATTCTATCTTGTCTGAATCATCAGACGAACTCACCGTCAGATTGACTGCATCACCGTATTTTTCTAAAAGCTCTTTGTAAGAGGTTCCTCCAGCACCAGTCTCACTATTTCCAACTTTGAATCCATCTGCAAAGTTATCCTCAACCGTAAGATTTTTCCCAAATTGATTAAATTCAAATTTGACAAGCTGTAATTCTTTTCCTCTCTTAGAGTAGGTCGCTTTTACCTCTTTATTATAAGAGTTATCATCCCAGAATAATTTCAATTCTCCACTATCAAATTGGACGGAACTAGCCTTTCCATAAGCTTCGACCATTTCCTCAGGAGTCTCCCCAGAATCCTTTCTAGTCAAAAACTGAAGTTGTTCGATATCAGATTGTTCCCAGCTAAAATCAGCTTCCGCATCTTCTGCGGTCAATTGCTCCAAATCGATATTGGAAGAAGAACCAGATTGGTTGCCTGACCAGGCAGAAGCATGTTTTTTTGAGGAAGTGGTGCTCGGGCTAGCATGACCAATCAAATAGCCACTGACTCCACCGATGAGGAGACCAACTAAAATCCCAAGGGCAAAACGAATCGCCTTCTTGTCCGCAGTATCCATCGGTCTTCCAACAGGAGAAAGAGGAGCTTGTGGAATAGGTGTCTCAGGAACAGGCACTGTTTGCGGACCAATTGGTTCAGCTGCCATATTTTGAGGAGCTTGAGGTGCAGGTTGGAATGGAGGAGTCGGTTGGGGAGCAGCAACTACATCCGGATGTTCTCCAACAGTTGCTTCATCCACCTTTGGAAGCTCCACCGTTTCTGAAATAACTGGCTCGTTTGCCTCTTCTTTCATTGCTTCCGTCTCCGTCACTGAAAGGCCACTAGCTTCTGGAACGACCAAGTCTTCGGCTTCTTCTTTTGGGACAAAGGCTGGCGCAGCCACATCAAATTGAGGCGCACCCTCTACGGGAGTATGTTTCATAAATTGTTCTTGATCTTTCTCGGACATTTCGAATTCTCCTTTTTATTCTTCTCTTCTACTATAACATAAAACCAAGCAAGGACCAACTCCTGTCTGGATGGACTAAAAAAGATCGGAGAGATATCCGACCTTTTAGATGCTTATCTTAAAATTTCTTGCGAAGGGAGACAATAGCAATCCCTGCAAGTGAGAGCAAGCCCAATGTTGCCAAAACGACACCTGTTTCTTGACCTGTTTTTGGCAATAAACGGCCAACTACAGATTTGCTTGAGTCGCTTGAATGTGAGGAAGAACTAGAAGAAGAGCTTGAGCTCGATGAAGAAGTTGAACTTGAGGAGCTTGAAGATGAGCTGCTTGAAGATGAGCTCGATGAGCTACTTGAGCTTGAAGACGAACTACTTGAGCTACTTGAACTAGAAGATGAGCTACTTGAGCTTGAGGATGGGCTTGTTGTACTTGGTGAAGTCGACCCATCTGTACCAGGGCTTTTATAGCCTGCAATGAAATTACGATAAATTGGGTTGGAACTTTCAAGTGAATCCACCATCAAGCGTCCTGATCCATCGTAAGCAAGGGACACTGTTACTTCCCCTTCTCCATTATCCAACTGTTTAAAGCGACCATCATCTTTTGTAGTCTGACGAATGTAGAGTTTAACAGTTCCAGAATTCAGTCCAGAGAGATCCACATCATCAAATTCGATCGTCCCATCTGCTGTATTTTGCCCTTTAGCAACTGTCTCTTCTTCGCCACCTTCAGATTTGTAGATCAATGCAAATTGGTAGGCTCCCGCATCATGCGCACTTTCTTTCTTGCCTTCACGCGCTCCCACTACATCGACACGACCTGTTTTCAATTTCAAAGAAAGCTGATTCGATTCGAAACCTTCATATGTTGGTTTTTGAACAAGGTCTAGCTGACCATTTTTGTACTCATAAACCGCAGCTTTTGTATTCGCAGATACTGGTTGGGCAATTGCCATTCCACCAAGCATAGATGAAAGTAACAAGAATTTAGCCAAGTTCTTTTTCATATTTTCATTCCTTTTTCAATTATTTTCATTCACCTTTCATTTTATAATATGAAACAACAAATGACAACTTTTATATTCAAATAACTTTCTATATTAAAGGATTTGAGTATAAAATCCGTGCCTGTAGCTATTGTCTAGCTAGAAACCCTGTATCATCAGTATTTTAGAAATGAGTTTAGCAAATGATCAAGAATAATAACTAGTTAGTGTTTATATAATTGAATCTTAAGGGAAAAATTATGAAATTATTTTACAAGTAAAAAAACGACCTCTTGAGAGATCGTTTTATCCAGATGTTGCTACATTTTCAAGTCGGTATTCCCCTTGCTGATTCTTTTTAAATGATAAGGTTATTTTTCTTTGATCTGTTGTAAAGTATAGAATATATATATAACTATTTTCCCCTTCATACAGGTTGTTACTGTAACTATTCTTAGGAATTCCAAACTGACTTATAGCCTCCATTAACCCAATCCCTTCCTGGCCACTTTTAGGTAAATAAGAACGATATTCTTCTAAAGTTTTATTCGCCATGCCCGCTTGAGCTTTAGTCACTTCAAGATAGACACGCTCAACACGACTTTTTCCTTCAAACTCATTAATAACAATTTTGAAAAAACCCTGTTGGTCAGAAAGCTTATAATAAAAGGTTACTCGTTCTTTCCCCGAGGAATTATAATCAAGTAAACCTGCAAACGCCTTTCCATATTTCTCAATTACTTCTGAAGATGTTATCGTTGGCTTCTTTGTAGCATCCATTAACTCAAAAACTTCATCAACTGAAAAAGCTCTTACTTGAGATGGATCAACCCACTCAGAATTTTCTTTTTTTAATATATATCCAATTTTTTTATTCTCACTTTTGCTTGCTTGAGTATTTGAAGGGCTGGTAGAAGATTTCTTATTTTGATATCTTTCCGAAGATCTTATGATCTTATTTACGGGTTTATGAACGACTGTTTTTTTATAATACCAGACTCCTATCAGAAAAAATACGAATACAACGATCACTGAAAAGAGTACTCGGATTATGTTACGTGAAATCCGAAATCCTATTTGTTTCTTTTGATCTTCAAAAATCGCTCCTTGAGGTCCTTCATCCGAAAATGCACTCGGAAAAGAGTACAGATTCCCATGATTCTTAGACCATTCACGTTGTACTTTTCTTCCTCTTGACATGTCGTACTCCTTAACTTTATTATCTTACCCTACTATAGCATAAATCACCTGAAGGCGCCAATTCATCACTAAATGGGGAAATAGACACAAAAAAACGACCTCTTGCGAGATCGTTTTGTCTATTGATTAAAGACGAGCGTTGAGTTCTGCTCCAAGTTCTTCAAATCCTGGTTTACCAAGAAGGGCAAACATATTTTTCTTGTAGGCTTCAACACCTGGTTGGTCAAATGGGTTGATCGCGTTCAAGTAACCTGAAAGGGCGATGGCCAATTCAAAGAAGTAGATGGCATAACCAAGAGTGAAGGCATCTTGCTCAGGAAGAGTTACGTACATGTTTGGCACGTCACCGTCTGTGTGGGCAAGAAGAACACCGTCAGTTGCTTTTTTGTTTACAAAGTCAACGTCTTTTCCTTGGAGGTAACCAAGTCCATCAAGGTCTTCTTCCAATGTAGGGATGATCACGTTCTTACGTGGTTTATCCACACGGACAACTGTTTCAAACATGATACGAGTTCCTTCTTGGATAAATTGACCTAATGAGTGCAAGTCTGTTGAGAAGTTTGCTGAAGTTGGGTAAATACCTTTTTGGTCTTTTCCTTCTGACTCACCAGCCAATTGTTTCCACCATTCTGAGAAGTATTGAAGAGATGGTTCGTAGTTAACCAAGATTTCAGTTGCATATCCTTTACGGTAAAGGATGTTACGAACAGCTGCGTATTGGTAAGCTTCGTTTTCAGAAAGTTTGTCTGAAGTGTATTCTTTACGGGCTGCATTCGCACCTTCCATAAGGGCTTTGATATCAGCACCTGATGCAGCAATTGGAAGCAATCCAACTGGTGTCAAGACTGAGAAGCGTCCACCGATATCATCTGGAACTACAAATGTTTCCCAACCATTGGCATCTGCTTCTACTTTTACAGCACCTTTGGCACGGTCAGTTGTTGCGTAGATCCGTTTGTTGGCTTCTTCTTGACCATATTTCTTCACCAAGAGTTCTTTGAAGACACGGAAAGCGATCGCTGGTTCAGTTGTTGTACCTGATTTAGAAATCACGTTGACTGAGAAATCTTTATCTGAAACATACTCTACCAAGTCAGCAAGGTAAGTAGATGAGATGGAGTTTCCAGCATAAAGGATTTGTGGCGCTTTGCGTTCTTCTTTTGTTTGCAAGTTTGCAAAGTGGTGGTTCAAGAAGTCAATGGCAGCTTTCGCTCCAAGGTATGATCCACCGATACCGATCACGACCAAAACATCGCTGTCTGATTTGATTTGTTCAGCAGCTTTCAAGATGCGGTCAAATTCTTCACGGTCATAATTTTCAGGAAGGTCCAACCAACCTAGGAAGTCACTACCAGCACCTGTTCCTTTACGGATCAATTCATCAGCTGCAGTCACTTGTGGTTGCATATATTCCACTTCGTGCGGGGCAACAAATTTACCCAAAACTTTTGAGTAGTCAAATTTAATATGAGACATGTTATTCCTCCAATATTTCTTCTCCTCTATGATATCGCTTTACAGGGATTTAATCAAGGGAAACCATCCTATAAAACGTTTTCATTTGCTAATTTTATTATTTTCACAAATCAAGCAACGACGCAATAGCAATCGTTTGCATATTTGTACTATTTTTGACTAGAAAATCAAAAAAAAGAGGCTTCTTCCGAAGCTCTATTTTCACGCTATTATTCTTTGAATCCGCTAATGAATTTCAAGATGACTCTAGTGAGTGATAGCCCTCACGTCGCTTCACTCCTCAGGATCAATATCTCTAAGTTCAGTTGCGACTTCCAGGCTTGACTTATTTACGCTATAGCCCTCACGTCGCTTCGCTCCTCAGGGTCAATATCTCTAAACTCGGTTGCGCCTTACAGGCTAATTTCATGTTACGCTATAGCCCTCACGTCGCTTCGCTCCTCAGGATCAATATCTCTAAGCTCGGTTGCGCCTTATAGGCTAATTTCATGTTACGCTATAGCCCTCACGTCGCTTCGCTCCTCAGGATCAATATCTCTAAGTTCGGTTGCGCCTTACAGGCTTACCTCACTAAGAGCTATAGAAAAAGAGCACACAGTTCACTTCGCTTAGGGCTGCTGGATTCCTCCCCTGACCCGCTTCACGCAGAACTGTTGCTCCGATAGGTATTATATCATAATTTGTGGATTTTGCAAAGGTCCGGTTTTTATTCTTGTGTTTCGGCCTTGGCTGCGAGCTTGGCTTGTTTTTTTCGTTCTCGGCCTTGGCGGAAGAAGGTCTGCATGATGGCTGCACATTCTGCTTCCAAGATTCCTGTTTCTACTTCTACCCGGTGGTTGAGACGTTCATCTGTCAAAATGTCGTAGAGACTCCCTGCTCCACCGAACTTCTGATTGGTCGCACCGTAAATCACCTGGGGAATCCGGGCTAGTCCAATGGCACCACTACACATAACACAGGGTTCAATGGTCACAAAAAGAGTCGTATCCAGCAAACGCCAGCTCTCTTCATGCTGATTGGCTTCTTCAATCGCCATCACCTCCGCATGCATGACCGCCCGCTGCAGCTCCTCACGCGCATTATGTCCACGCCCGATAATCTGACCATCCTTGACCAAGACACAGCCAATCGGTATTTCCTCATGGGCCAAGGCGATTTCTGCCTCTTTTAAAGCCTCCCGCATAAAAGCTTCTTTTTCTTCCAGGGTATAGTCTCTCACTTGTACACTCTCTTACTTTTTATGTTCTTGTTCTATTATATGATGAAGCTAGAAAAAAAGCCACCAATGGGTAACTTCTTATAGGGAGATGTTTATGAAAAAAGTTTAAGGGTGCTAAACAAAGTTGGGAGGTCTTTGTTTATGGTCTTAGTATATCCCTGAGGTCTTAAAGTAATCTTAAGAATGTAACTGTTCAGAAGAAAAATTTTACTGATTACTTGGATGTTGTTTTTTCCATTCTTCAAAATCCGCATAACTCTTAATTTGCGTCTTTTCACCAGTCTCAAGGTCTTTCGCATAGATTTCCATAATCTCTTGGCCTTTTGGCGCAAACCAATGAAGAGCGGTGTTAAACCATTCTTCTATATTTACCTGGCCAGGTCTGGCAAATAATGCTTCTCCATTAGAAAGATTTTCAGCCACTTTAGGAAATTCTATAGACAAATTTGTTTCTTCAAGATTGTTGGCTTTCTTATAACTCTCATTTAGACTTGACTTCCCGATAAACATGCCATATTCAGACCTTATTTTAGTTGCAAAATCTAATACATCATATTCCTTCCCAAAGGAATCATAAATAGTTTGAAAATCTGTACCTTTAGGTTTTTCAACCTTTCCACTCTTTATATCATACCAGAGAAACCCATTTTTGAAATCAGTAATATAGTATTTTAATTTAAGATAGTCCCTTCCTTCAAATGTGATGGCTGTTACATTAATAACCTGGTGATCGATTCCTTGCTTACGAAGAATAGGTATTAAGTTAAAACTTTTCTTTGTAAAATCTGACTTATTTAAGTCATAGGTTGTGATGATGATGGACTCTCCTTGATCCATTTTAGTCTTGCTTGCCTTAGCATCTACTCTTTTTTTGTAACTAACTGTCACAAAATAATTTTGTGACATGCTGATACCTCCAGACATATAATTTCCATCTAAACCAACTGAAATATACTGTCTGTCTGCACCAAAACTTTGAATCGATTTCACCTTGGGTGCCTTGTCTTCAAAATATTCATAACCTAATTCCGGTTTAATGGTATAAACGATTTTAAATCCTAATCTTAGTAATAAAAAAGTCATTGCTAAGACAGAAATTGCTATCAGCAGCCATTTTATCAACTTTTTCATCCACGACCTCCCCATTCGCTAGCAATTTTCTATTGTGTTTTATGAGTTTTTCTTCTTGTTTTCTAAAAAAGAGAAGACTTCTCAGCCCTCTCTTTATTGTAACTTTTTTATTCCCTATCGTCGACTTCAAGCCTAGTTTATTTACTTGACCAGACACTTTCCAGGATATTGGTTTGGTCACGGTCTGGTCCGACTGAGAAGGTTGAAATGCGCACACCAACCAACTCACCGATCCGGCGCACATAGTTGCGGGCATTTTCTGGAAGCTCATCCAAGTGGCGGACACCTGTGATGTCTTCTGACCAGCCTGGTAATTCTTCATAGATTGGTTTGCAACGTTTGAGTTGCTCCAAGCTTGCTGGGTAGTGGTCGATGCGTTCCCCATCCAAGTCGTAGGCTACACAGATTTTCACTGTATCCAAGCCGGACAGAACGTCGATCGAGTTCAAGCTAAGGTTGGTAATTCCTGAGACACGACGGCTATGGCGCATGACAACTGAGTCAAACCAACCGACACGACGTGGACGACCGGTTGTTGTCCCATACTCATGGCCGACTTCACGGATCCGATCCCCCACTTCATCAAAAAGCTCCGTAGGGAATGGTCCGTCACCGACACGGCTGGTATAGGCTTTACATACACCGACAACCTTATCAATCTTACTTGGGCCGACACCTGATCCGATGGTCACCCCACCTGCAACAGGGTTTGAAGAAGTTACAAATGGATAAGTTCCTTGGTCGATATCCAACATAACCCCTTGGGCTCCTTCAAAGAGCACGCGCTTGCCGTTATCCAAGGAATCGTTCAAGATGACAGAAGTATCGGTTACATATTGTTTGATCTGTTGACCATATTCATAGTATTCTTCGAAGATATCGTCAAATGAAAGAGGCTCTGCATCATAGAGCTTGGTAAATTGACGGTTCTTTTCTTCCAAGTTGATACGAAGGCGTTCCGCAAAGACGTCGCGGTCCAAAAGGTCCGCAATCCGGATTCCCACACGTGCAGCCTTGTCCATATAGGCTGGTCCAATCCCTTTGATGGTCGTTCCAATCTTGTTGTCGCCTTTAGACTCTTCTTGGAGACGGTCCAATTCGATGTGGTAAGGAAGGATGACATGGGCACGGTCAGAGATTCGAAGGTTATCTGTTGTTACCCCTTCTTCATGAAGATAAGCCAACTCTTTGACCAATGATTTCGGATTGACTACTACCCCATTTCCAATCACTGAGATCTTTTCAGGGAAGAAGATACCAGAAGGAATCAAGTGCAACTTGAACTTTTTGCCGTCGATCACGATGGTGTGGCCGGCATTGTCCCCACCTTGGTAGCGAGCAATGACTTCTGCATTGGCTGATAGGAAATCTGTAATCTTCCCTTTTCCTTCATCACCCCATTGGGTTCCTACTACAACAACTGATGTCATAATTCTTTTTCATATACCATAGATAGTTCCCTATCTATGCCTTTCTTCAAACTAGGGGCAGGAGTTTCACCTGCAAGTTTGTCTTACACCCTATTATAAGAAATTTCCTCGTTTTTTTCAAGGTCTTCTCGGCTATCGTTTATTTTTCTCCTTCATTTTTCACCCAACTTCTCTAGGAAACTCGTCTTTTACTTGGAAATTGCTTCTTTCTAGAAATAATGTTCGGAATTTTCTTCACTTCAATCTCTTCTTCTGAAACGACTGATTTTCGGAATTCACCTTGTCCCCACTTTGCTTGATTTGTGCTAAAATAGTAGGTATGGACAAAATTATTAAAACTATATCAGAAAGTGGCGCTTTTCGTGCCTATGTACTAGACAGTACAGAAACTGTACGAACAGCCCAAGAAAAACATCATACACAAGCTAGCTCCACGGTCGCACTTGGCCGTACCCTCATTGCCAGTCAAATCTTGGCAGCAAACGAGAAAGGAGATACTAAAATTACGGTCAAAGTCCTTGGGACTAGCTCACTTGGAGCCATCATCACCGTGGCAGATACCAAGGGAAATGTTAAGGGCTACGTGCAAAATCCTGGAGTGGATATCAAGAAGACGGCAACTGGTGAAGTCCTGGTGGGACCATTTGTCGGAAACGGAGAATTCCTGGTCATCACTGACTATGGTACGGGAAATCCTTATAACTCCATGACCCCTCTTGTAACCGGTGAAATCGGAGAAGACCTGGCCTTCTATCTGACGGAAAGCCAACAAACACCTTCTGCAGTTGGACTCAATGTCCTTTTGGATGACGAAGACAAGGTCAAGGTGGCTGGTGGCTTCTTGCTCCAAGTCTTGCCAAATGCCAAGGAAGAAGAAATCGCGCGCTTTGAAAAACGCATCCAAGAAATGCCTGCCATCTCCACACTTTTGAAGTCTGAAGACCATATTGAAGCTCTTCTTGCCGCTATCTATGGGGATGAACCTTTCAAACGTCTCTCTGAAGAAGAGCTTCGCTTCCAGTGCGACTGCAGCCGTGAGCGTTTCTTGAACGCTTTAGCGAGTCTGCCCGCTAGTGATCTAAAAGAGATGAAAGATGAAGATCACGGTGCAGAGATTACCTGCCAATTCTGCCAAACACACTACCACTTTGACGAAAATGACTTGGAGGAACTCATTCGTGACAAATCTTAATACGCCATTTATGATCGGGGATGTCGAAATCCCTAACCGTACCGTCCTAGCCCCAATGGCCGGAGTGACTAACTCAGCTTTCCGGACCATTGCCAAAGAACTGGGGGCAGGGCTCGTTGTGATGGAAATGGTCTCTGACAAGGGAATCCAGTACAACAATGAAAAGACGCTTCACATGCTCCATATCGATGAAGGAGAAAATCCTGTATCGATCCAACTCTTTGGAAGTGACGAAGATAGCCTCGCACGCGCAGCTGAATTTATCCAAGAAAATACCAAGACTGATATCGTCGATATCAACATGGGTTGCCCGGTGAATAAAATCGTCAAGAACGAGGCTGGTGCCATGTGGCTCAAGGACCCAGACAAGATCTACTCCATCATCAATAAGGTTCAATCCGTCCTTGATATTCCCCTCACTGTTAAAATGCGGACGGGTTGGTCGGACCCTTCCCTAGCAGTTGAAAATGCCCTCGCTGCTGAAGCTGCGGGTGTCTCTGCCCTTGCCATGCACGGACGGACCCGAGAACAAATGTATACAGGTCACGCTGACCTTGAAACCCTTCACAAGGTTGCCCAAGCTCTGACCAAAATTCCATTTATCGCAAACGGAGATATCCGTACGGTTCAAGATGCCAAACAACGGATCGAAGAAGTCGGTGCCGATGCGGTCATGATTGGTCGCGCTGCTATGGGGAATCCTTATCTCTTCAACCAAATCAACCACTACTTTGAAACAGGAGAAATCCTGCCTGATTTGACTTTTGAAGACAAGATGAAGATTGCTTACGAACATTTGAAACGCTTGATCGATCTCAAAGGTGAGCACATTGCCGTTCGTGAATTCCGTGGTCTCGCCCCTCACTACCTCCGTGGTACCTCAGGTGCAGCCAAACTACGTGGCGCCATCTCGCAAGCTAGCACTCTGGCTGAGATTGAAGAACTCTTACAATTAAAAGCATAGAAACACAAAAAGCGAGAGTGGGACAGAAATCGGTAATTCGTTAGAATTCGATTTCGTCGTCCCACCTCCGCACAGTTGAGTAGGGCTGTAAAAGCTGATAAAATCAGCGTAG